>SKXG01000007.1 GCA_007128525.1 Pseudomonadales bacterium
AAGATCCAGGACCTTTACCACTTCGATCAAACGGTTCAGGTGTTTTTCAATCTGTTCAATTTTGCGATCGTCACCCGTTGTGGTGATGGTCATCCGAGACAGGGTTTCATCTTCCGTCGGCGCCACCGTCAGGGTCTCGATGTTGTAATTACGCTGCGCGAACAGACCAACCACGCGCGACAGCGCGCCCGCCTCGTTCTCGAGCAGAATGGAAATAATGCGCCGCATCAGGAAGTCTCCGTCTTGCTCAGAATCATGTCCCGCATCGAGCCACCCTTGATGGCCATCGGATAGACATGCTCATTCGGGTCCACGTCGATGTCGAGAAACACCAGACGCTGGCGGTACTTGTCGCTGAAGGCTTCATCCATGGCGGGCTGCAGATCTTCGAATCGGGTCACCTTGATGCCGACGTGTCCGAAGCTCTCAACGAGACGAACAAAGTCCGGCAGCGCTTCCCGATAGGTGCTGTGAGAGTGGCGGCCACCGTACTGCATGTCCTGCCACTGTTTCACCATGCCCAGCGCAGCATTGTTCAGATTGATGACCTTGATCGGCAGACCATACTGCTGACAGGTGGACAGCTCCTGCATGTTCATCATGAAGCTGCCTTCCCCGGTGACGCAGGCCACTACCGCGTTCTCGTCGGCCATCTGAACGCCCATGGCCGACGGCAGGCCAAAGCCCATGGTGCCCAGGCCACCGGAATTGATCCAACGACGCGGCAGGTCAAACTTATAGTACTGCGCTGCAAACATCTGGTGCTGACCAACATCGCTGGTGACGTAGGCCTGACCATTGGTGGACCGATACAGCGCCTGAATCACTTCCTGCGGCAATATGGGTTTGCCCGGCTCATGCTGATCGAGCATGTTGTGATTCAAGCCGTGGCTGCGGCGCCAGCCTTCGATCTGTTTCCACCAGACCTGCAGTGCGTTGCGGTCCGGCAGGTTGTTGTCTTTGCTGAGCACAGCATCAATATAGGTTTCCATCTGCGCAAGAACCGGCGCCACGGCGCCAACAATGCCGATATCCGCCTTGACGATTTTGGAGATGCTGGCCGGGTCGATATCAATGTGAATGATCCTGGCGTCAGGGCAGAACTTGGCAGGGTCGTTGGTGACCCGGTCGTCGAAGCGCGCGCCAACGGCAAACACCAGATCAGAGTGATGCATGGCCGTGTTGGCCTCATAGGTGCCGTGCATCCCCAGCATGCCGAGAAACTGCGGATCGGAACCCGGGTAGGCACCGAGGCCCATCAGGGTGTTGGTAACGGGATAGTTCAGGCGCTGCGCGATGCGCACCAGTGATTCACAGCCATCGCCCTGAATGGCGCCGCCCCCGGCATAGATAACGGGTTTCTTTGCCGCGAGCAGCGCATCAACCGCGTAACGAATCTGGGCCGGATCACCTTTGTCCGCGGGGTGATAGGAGCGCAACGACACCGACTCCGGATATTCATAGTCGGCATACACATTGGGGTCGGTCAGGTCTTTGGGAACATCGATAACCACCGGCCCCGGACGTCCGGTGCTGGCGATGTAGAAGGCCTTCTTGACGATGCTTGGAATGTCCTCGACGCGTTCCACGACAAAGCTGTGCTTCACGATCGGACGTGAAATGCCCATCATGTCGGTTTCCTGGAAGGCATCGGTGCCCACCAGGTCGGTGGCGACCTGTCCCGACATGACGATCATCGGAATCGAGTCCATATAGGCTGTGGCAATGCCGGTAATGGCATTGGTTGCACCAGGCCCGGACGTTACCAGCACGACGCCCGGACGACCCGTGGCACGCGCATACCCATCAGCCATATGCGTCGCGGCCTGCTCGTGACGCACCAGAATGTGTTCGACATTCTGCTGCCGGAAGATCGCGTCATAGATATGCAGCGCGGCACCACCGGGATAACCGAAGATGTATTCAACGCCTTCATCCTGCAACGCACGGATCAACATGTCGCCGCCGGAAAGTTGCTCTGCCATCGAGCCCCCTGACTGTATTTGCTGGACCCCTAACGGGCGGTTTGCTTAGCTGGCTGTCACGCAAGCCGCTCAGCAGCAAGGGCATAGCGCCCGTGCTGGCAGGCAGACTGCCGGCATTTCACTCGGAAATCATTGAGATAGCCGCGCATTGTTGTGTGTTGGACCGTTCCTGTCAATTCAAGCAGTCATGCCGGGGTCGCCTGCCTACCGGACCTGACCGCTGGCCGGAATTGCGCACTGCGCCACGAAACACCGCCCTGGCCAGCCACTGGCCTGTGGTAAGCTCGATACCGATTCGAGTGCAGCCAGAGAACCATCATGCGAGCCCTGCCTATTATCATCTGTCTGGTCGCCCTGCCGCTGCTGATGGGCACCGAATACTACCAGTGGATCGATGACGACGGCGTCGTCACCTATTCGCAGCAGGCCCCGCGAGACCGGGAGTCTCAGCGTGTGCGCATGGACGCGGCAGGCAGCCTGCCCGCGCCGACACGCAGCGCCGATCCAGCGGATCCGGCAGCACCGGCGCAGCCGGCACCGGAATTGGACCCGGCACCGGTCCAGCAGACCGATTCCCTGGAAGCTGAACAGCAAGCCATCATGGCACGCCTGCAGGCCGAGGAAGAGGCCCGCCAGGCGGAAATCGCAGAACTTCGGCGCGGCAATTGCGAACGCGCCCAGAACGTCCTGGAACGGCTGCAAAGTGCGCCCCGTATTCGCGTTCGCGACGACCAGGGTCAGGAACGCGTTCTCGGCGATGACGAACTGCAAAACAGAATCGCGGAAGCCCAGGAAGCGGTTGCTGAAAACTGCGCGCCGCGCGGCTGATGCCGCTGCGGGTTCAGCCGCGCCAGATCAGGCTGGCCATCCGACCCGTTTCGGTGCCTGCCCGCTGGGCCCGCCGATGGGAATAGAACCGCGGGTCGGCATAGGCGCAGTCTTGGCCGCCGGCCACATGTCCCACACCTTCCGCCTGTAGCTGCCAGCGCGCCATACCCGCCAGATCCAGCAGCCGCTTCTCAGCAGCGTCCGGCACTGGATGCAGCACCCGGCTGAGCAGAGCCCGGTCACCTGCCGCAGCGAAGGCCTCTTGCACCGGCTCCCAGACATCCGGACCGACTTCATAGTTTGGCTGGCTGATCGCCGGTCCGAGCCAGGCCTGCATCTGGCTGGCAGGTTCCGGAATGCCAGCCAGCAGCCGGCCCAGCAAGCCCCCGGTCAGACCACGCCAGCCGCAATGCGCTGCGGCCACGAGATCACCCCGGCGACTGCACAGCAGCACCGGCAGACAATCAGCGGTCATGATGGCCAGCGCCACGCGTGGCGCTGTCGTCCAGGCCGCATCCGCCGCAGGTGCGGGCGAGACCGGCTCTGACTCAACGGCAACAACAGTCAGCCCATGTACCTGATCCAGCCACTGGATGGCCACCGCGCCGAGCCGGTCTTGCAGCCGCGCCCGATTGGCCGCTACGGCATTCGGATCGTCACCGACATGGCTACCGAGATTCCAGCTGTCGTAGGGTGCCAGACTGTACCCGCCGTAGCGCGTGGTCTGCCGGGCCTGCACCGTTGGCGGCAGATCCCAGTCCGGTTGCAACAGCTGGCCTGGTTCAGCGGCCGGCATCAGCGTCCTCCTGCAATACCCGGCACAGGTTCTGAAGATCCACCGGCAGCGGCGCTTCCAGTTGTAATGGCGTACCTGTTTCAGGATGCAGGAAGCTGAGCCGCCGGGCATGCAGCGCCTGGCGCCTGAAATCCGTGATTGCTCGGATCAATACTGCTGACGGCTGGGTGGGCAGCCGGCCTCTGGCGCCATAACGGCGGTCGCCGACCAAGGGAAATCCAATGCTGCTCAGATGTACCCGTATCTGGTGCGTGCGGCCGGTAGCGAGCTGAGCTTCGATCTGCGTGTGGGCGCGGTAGCGGGCCAGAACCCGGACATGGGTCAGCGCATGGCGCCCGTCGTCACGTACGCGCTGCCGCAGACGATTCTGCGGATCGCGGCCAATGGGGGCATCAATATCCCGCCCGCCGCTCAGGCGGCCCTCGACCACGGCGACGTAGGTGCGCTCGATGTCGTGCGCTGCCAGTGCCTGCTGCAGCCGCTGCAGACTGCGACTGTTGCCGGCCACGACCAACAGCCCGCTGGTGTCCTTGTCGAGCCGATGAATGAGGCCGGCGCGGGGCAACGCAGCCAATGCCGGGCGGTAGGCCAGCAGGCCATTGACCAGCGTCTGATCCGGATTGCCGGCCCCCGGATGCACCACCAAGCCTGGAGGCTTGTTGATCACGAGCAGGCTCTCATCTTCATAGACCAGGTCCAGCGACATGTCCTGGGCGCTGCGCCAGTCGGCATGATTTGGCGTATCGGCTTCCAGACTCAGCCACTCACCCCCGCGGACCCGCTGCTTGGGTGGCACCTGCTGGCCGTCAAGGCGCAGTTCACCGCTCCTGAGCCACTGAATCAGCTGGTTGCGCGAGTGGTCCGGCAACAGCACGGCGGCGACCTGATCCACGCGTCGCCCGCTCGCATCCGCAGGCACCTGACACCTCGCCTCAACGCGGGTCTCGTCCGATCTGTAAAACTCCTCAATCATCAATTGGGTTTGGGGCCCCGCTGCAGGTAAACTACCCAATTTTAACGGTCCCGGCATTGCGAATGGCAGCGAAATCTCTGTTTCTACCTCTGGCACTCATCCTGGCGCTACTGGCCACCATTAATCTATCGGGGTGCGCATCCCGTGATGCGGACCGTGAGTCGACGGAGCAACAGATCTACAACCGTGCGCAAAGCGCCCTGCGCAACAACAACTTCCAGCTTGCGATCGAGTATCTGGACATGCTGGAAGCCCAGTTTCCCTTCGGCCGCTACGCCGAGCAGGCGCAGCTTGAGCTGATTTACGCCCAGTATCGGGCCAACCGCCCGGAAGTTGCCCAGCATGTTGCCAACCGCTTCATCCGCCTGCACCCCCAGCATCCGAATGCCGACTACGCCTACTACATGCGCGGCATGGCGGCGTATGGCAAGAATCGGGGCCTGGTTGACCGGTTCGGTCTCACCAGCCCTGCCGAACGCGACACCACCTCGGCCCTGCAGGCTTTCAATCACTTCAGCCAGCTCGTAAACCTGTTCCCGGACAGCCAATACACGCCGGATGCCCGGCAGCGCATGATTTACCTGCGCAACCTGCTGGCCGAATCGGAAGTCTATGTCGCTAACTTCTACATGGACAAAGGCGCCTATGTGGCGGCCGCAAACCGCGCCCGGACCGTGGTCCAGCATTACAGCCAGACCGAGGTGGTAGATCAGGCACTGGCCGTGCTGATTGAGGCCAACTGGCGCCTGGGTCTGAACGAAGCCGCGCAGGCCGCATTGCAGCTGATGCATACGAACTTTCCGGATCACCCGGGCTTTCGCGACGATGGGAGCTTTGAGTTTACCCAGGTCGTACGCAACCGGGACCGCTCGTGGGTGAATATCATTTCGCTGGGTCTGCTCGACCGGCCGGAGATACCGCCGCCGATCCGTATCGATCTGACTCCGGTGGAAGTCGACCTGCAGGCAGACCGTGGTGCCCGGCCGCAGCTGCCTGATCTGCCAGCCACCTGAATGGTTGTGCGGCGCCCTCACCTGCGCCGGCCTGGGTGTTCGGCATTACTGAGCACCTGACATCATGGCGAACGCGAGCATTCGACCTGAGGTACTGGACGAGGTAGAGCGGCGGCGCTTTCGGAACAACCTGCTGCTGCTGAAAATCTATAACTACTACCGAGTCTTGGTCGGCATCGCACTGTTGCTCGCTTTCCTGCAGGAGCTGCTGCCGGTTCGACTCGGCCAGCTCTACCCGCGAGAATTCCTCTGGCTGACGCTGTTTTACATCGCCCTCAACCTGGCCGGCGCGCTGGGCACACACGCCTTGCCGCGTCACTGGTTCCAGCGCCAGATTCTGGCTGTCAGCATCATCCTTGCCGATGTCGTCTTCCTTGTCATCCTCGTTCACTTCAGCGGCGGAGTTGCCAGCGGTCTTGGCCTGATGCTGCTGGTGAGCATTGCCGCAGGTTCGGTGCTGGTCACGCGGCGGGCCGGCGCTTTCATCGCTGCCGTGGCCAGCATCGCACTGCTGTATGAAGAGTTCTTTCTATCTCTGACAGTACCGGCGCTGTTCAACGACTATTTTCAGGCCGGTCTGCTGGGCACCACCTTTTTCGCTGCAGCGCTGTCCATCAGCACCATTTCCATGCGCTTGCGTGGCAGCGAAATCCGCTCGATGACCACAGCAATCGAGTTGGAAGAGCTGGAGCGGATCAACCGCTCAATCGTTGCCCGCATGCGTACCGGCATTCTCGTCGTGGACGCCGACAATCAGGTGCGGACACTGAATCCGGCCGCCAGAGAACTGCTCGGCTTGGGCGCCAGGGACCCCGCCCGACTGCCAGCACCCCTGAACGAGGCCCTCACAGCATGGCGCGCTGACAGCAGTTTTCGTGCAGCGCCGTTCCGGACCGATCATGGCACGCCGGAAGTGCGCATCAACTTTGCACCTGTCGTTCCAGACGATCCGAACGCGGAAGTCATCGTCTATCTGGAAGACAACAGCGATATCCAGCACCAGGCCCAGCAGCTCAAGCTGGCAGCACTGGGCCGGCTGTCCGGCACCATCGCACATGAGATTCGCAACCCATTGGGCGCCATCAGCCACGCGGCGCAACTGCTGAGCGAATCGCAGAACCTCGACCGCGGTGACGAACGCCTGACCAACATCATTCACAGCCACTGCAAACGGCTCAACGGCGTGATTGAGAATGTGCTGGAGCTGTCACGACGCCAGACCGCCCGCCCGGAACGCTTTAATCTGGCAGACTGGCTGACGAGCTTTGCCGCAGACTTTCGTGCCCTGGATGCCGACGCGGAACTGGAAC
>SKXG01000046.1 GCA_007128525.1 Pseudomonadales bacterium
CCCTCCAGCCGTACCGGCGTCTCGGCCGGCAACGCAGCTCGATAACGAATGTCTGCCCGCGCTGTAAAACACTTAAAGCCCTGCAGCCAGAGCCAGTTCGCCATGACATCATCAAGCAGACTGAAGATGATGCCCCCATGCGTCACACCTTCATAACCGATGTGAGCCGGACCAGGCGTACACTCTGCGCGGCAGACATCATCCTCGATCCGAAAGCGAACATTCAGGCCCTGCTCGTTTCCCGGCCCACAGACAAAGCAGCGGTTGGCCTCGACATCCAAGCGCATTGCACGACTCCTATAGAAAACAAAAGGTTGGGCCTGACAGCCCGGCGGCTTGCTCTGTATGATCCTGATTTGATCACGCCAAGGAAACCGGCAGCCAGCCCCAACCATGAAACTCAGCGATATCGAACAGCGGCTGCTCGCGCATTCGCCCTATATGGAGCCGGACGGCCAGCTGCCGGATCGCCAGGCTGCTGTTGCCGTGGTCCTGCGCCTCAAGCCAGCGGCTGCCACGGAGATTCTCTTTATCCGACGCGCTGTGAAAGAAGGCGACCCCTGGTCCGGACATATGGCCTTCCCTGGTGGCCACAAAGAAACCAAGGATGACAGTCTGCTCGATGCTGCCATTCGGGAAACCTGGGAGGAAGTCGGTATCGACCTGCGGGCCAATGCGAGCCTGATCGGTGCCCTGGAGCCGGTACGGCCAACGCTTGGCGGTCCGAGCGGCCGCACCGGCATGCTCGTTGCACCCTTTGTTTTCAGTCTGCAAAAACCGGTGCAGGCGTCACCCAATTACGAAGTGGCGGAAGTGGTCTGGACCCCACTACATCCGATTCTGCAGGCACGAAACCATGTCGAAGAAGCACGCCTCGTTGAAGGCAATCCGCGGTACTTCAGCGGCTACCAGCTTGGCGACGGCAAGTTCGTCTGGGGGCTGACCTACCGGATGCTGCACAATCTTTTTGAACGCATCGACCCGGACTGGCGGCCACCGCCGACACCGGATGACAACACGGACTCAATCAAGGACTGATCAGCCGCTGTATTGATAGCCATCGTAGGCAGCCAGCGCCAATCCAGCGGCGACTGAGGTGAAAGGATCATGCTCCATGACGCGGCCAGGGAAACGCGTGTCCAGAATTCGGCGCACTGCCGGAATCAACGACGAGCCACCGGTACGAACCACCAGTTCAATCGCGTCCGCTCTTAGACCGGCATTGTCTAGGGTCTGATCGACACCTGCCGAAAACTGCTTCAGCTGATCGGCAATCAGGGCCTCAAAGCGCTCGCGGGTGACTTCGATTTCAACGTCGATTTCGGGGATATCCAACACCGCACTGTCCTGCTCTGACAACTGTGCCTTCAAGTCGCGAATCGATTGGAATACCAGGTAGCTGTAATTCTGCTTGATCAGTTCGTGCAAACGCCGGAACTTGACCGCGGCCGGACCACCCTGGTCGATGCAGTCCATCACGGCTGTGGTATAGCGATTCTGGTTCAGCGTGTAACTGACCGCCCAATTGAGCAGCAGATCTTCATAATCTTCAAAGGGAAACGGCGTTTCGATGACGGCCCGGTCGACGCCCGGACGACGCCAGCGCTCACCCTTGCCCAATAACGGAAACAACAGCTCGCGAAACAGACGCTGATCGATGTGATCACCGCCAAGCGCCAGTCCATGTGTGGCCAGCACCCGGAAGCGACCGGACTCACGCTCCAGAATGGAGAAATCCAGCGTGCCACCACCAAAGTCGACACAGAGCACGTGCGACGCACCCAGGTCAGGATTGGCATGCAGATAGCTGTGCGTCGCGGCAACGGGCTCCGGATAGAAGTGCCGATCTTTGATACCGGCATGGCCATAGGCTTCAGCAAGCCGCGCCTGCGCCAGCTTGTCCCGGTGCGGATCCCGTCCTTCGAAATGCACTGGATGGCCCAGGTGTGCAGCCCGCGCAGATACCCCGGCAGCTTCGATGCAACGCCGGATGTGCAAAAGCAGCGGCGTAATCAGAGCGACCAACCGGAACGGATGCTCAAACACCATCAACCGGCGCACATTGGGGTCGCCCAGCAACCGCTTGGTGCCCCGAAACAACCGCCCCTGCAGGCCGGCATCCGTCAACGGCAGGCCATAGACCCGTTTGGTCAACATCTCCAATGGTGCCCGGCTCTCCGGATCGGCATTGCCGACCATCACCGAACTGGTGCCGATCACCTCAGGAATCATCTCCACGGTACGGCCGGTGTTGTCGGCGATGTAGGCATCAATTGCGGCCTGGCCGGTGAGCGTCTGCAGGTCGCGGTCGATGTAGGTGGCGGACGGCATGATGGCGCTGTCAGATTCCAATTGAATCAGCAGCATCGACTGCCCGTCATAGACGGCAGCAGCAGAGTTGGTGGTCCCGAAGTCAATGCCGACCCCAACGTGCTGTTCGCCCCGACCCCCTAGAGTCTGTTGCTGCCAGTCCATTGCAGCCCTGCGCTCGCTCATCATCCGCCCCGGTTAGTTGAAGTCTGCGGCGAGCAGGGCACGATCAGCCAGCCAGCGCTCGATCTGGGCATCATCCACAGCCGCCCACTCGCGCAGCACCTCCAGATTGTGTTCGCCCTTGTGCGGCGCACCACGGCGATGTCCGCTGGCCGCCTGCGAGAAGCGATACGGCGTACCCACCACCCGCCGCTCGCCGCCTGCCCGATCGTCAACCTGGGCAATGGTGCCCCGATGTACAACGGTTGGCTGCTTGAGGGCCTGGTAGCTGTCGCGCACATCGCCCCAGGCAATGTTCATTTCCGTCAGCGCGGCAATCACAGCGTTACGATCCGGCAGGCCGTCGAAAAAGGCCTGAGCGGCAGCGCGCCGGTGACGAATTTTCTCTTCCAGCTCGGCGCCCGGTGGCGTCGGATCCTTAACCCCGCAAACCTGGTTGAGCTGGCGCCAGATGTGCCGGAAGTCCCCTGACAGGATCATCGGGCCGCCCGGCGTCTGCCACACCTCACTCTGCATGGGTTTCAGATGCACTGCGTCGTCGATCCAATAGTGCAATTGATCGTCGTTGATCAGCATGCTGTCGGTCATCGCCATATCAATGTGCTGGCCTTCTCCGGTGCGTTGCCGCATCAGCAGCGCCGACAGCAGCGCCACCAGGCCATGCATGCCGGCATTGAAGTCCGCCACTGATATGGCCACATCCGCCGGCGGTGCCGACGAGGTCTTGGCCTGCCGTGCCATCAACCCCGACTCCGCATGAATTATGGCCGCATAGGCGGCCCGTTGTGACTCTGGACCCTCCTGGCCGAAGCCGGATACGGACAACATCACCAGACTCGGATTCAAAACCTGCAGCTGCGGATAGTCGAGGCCGTAGCGAGTCATGATGCCGGGACGAAAGTTTTCAATCAGCACATCGGCATGCGGCACCAGTGCCTTGATGAGGTCGGGACCGCCGGGCGCAGCAAGGTCCACACAGATGTCGCGCTTGCCTACATTCTGCTGCTGGAAATAGCCGGAGATGCCGGCAACGGTGTGCCCCCACAGGCGCGTGATGTCGCCATCGGGCGGCTCCACTTTGACAACATCGGCGCCCAGGTCACTGAGCATCCGGCCGGCAAAGGGCCCCGCCAGTACCCGGGACATGTCCAGAACCTTGATGCCTTCCAGTGGATAGCCCTGACTGCCTTGCATGCTTTCCCCTCCGTCTCTGATGGTCGCGCCACCTGGACCGGCGGCGAATTCAAGCAGAGACGGAGGATACCTTGCAGGGCTGATTCAGGCGACCCGCTCACCGCCGAGGCATACGCCAGTGCCTTTCAGTCCGCAGTAGCCGTTTGGCACTCGGGCCAGATACTGCTGGTGATAGGATTCAGCAAAATAGAAGTCCAGCGCCGGCGCAATCTCGGTACTGACTTCCGGGAATCCGGCGGCTTGCAGCTGCCGCTGATAACGGGCCCGGCTGTTCATCGCAGCCGTGGCCTGTGACTGCTCGTAGGTGTAGATCCCCGAGCGGTACTGTGTGCCAACATCGTTGCCCTGCCGCATGCCCTGTGTCGGGTCGTGTGACTCCCAGAACAGTTGCAGCAGCGCCTCATAGCTGACCTTGGCCGGGTCAAAAACCACCAGCACCACTTCGGCATGACCGGTGCGCCCGGAACAGACCTCTTCATAGGTGGGATTCGGCGTGAAGCCCCCGGCATAACCAACCGCCGTGGTGAAGACCCCCGGTTGCTGCCAGAACAGGCGTTCGGCGCCCCAGAAGCAGCCCATGCCAAACAGCGCGCGCTGATGTCCAGCGGGATACGGCCCCGCTGTCGGGGTGCCGAGCACGAGATGACGACCCGGCTCGGCAACAGGCTGCTGGCGGCCAGGTAGCGCCTCCCGCGCCGCTGGCAACTGCAATTTGCCCTGCGCGTTCATGATCTGGCTCTCATTGTCGACGACACCTTACTATGACAACGACAACACTCTAACATTCCCCGCATGCAGCCCCCTCGGGCCGACCATTGGTTCAGGTATACTCGGCCCTTTCACCATACCGCCGCACCCTGGATATGACACTAGTGCCGAACCTGACACGCGCCAGCCTGACCCTTTGCCTGATGCTGGCCTTGGCCGGCTGTCAGACCCTGCCGGATGCCCCGCCTGCGGACTATGAAACGCTGGCCAGCGAAGCCGCCGCCGGAGGGTCTGTATCCGTTACGGACCTGCGCAGCGCCTTCCTGCAAAGTGACGACTTCAACGCCCGTATGCAGGCGCTGGCGCCCCTGGAACAGCAGGCCATGCAGCTGATGGAAGACGAGCCGCTGCGACTTGGCGCCATCGGCACGGCCATCGTTGATGAATATTTTGCCAGCATCACAGGCCACAAGGCCCTGCAACAGTACTACGATCATGTCGGTGCCGCCGACGCCGCCGACGAACATGCGGCCTGGCTGTCTCAGATCATCGCTGCTGTAGAAACCGATGCCGATGGCAGCGTACGGGCACCGTATTCGGTGATCTCTGCCGGAGAAGCACAAGCCTATCTGCGCCTGCGAAACCGGATTCCGGTCGGCTCCATGTACTACAGCACAGAGCACACGCCCTTCATGGTCCTGATTGCGGCGCAGGCGCCCCAAGGCCGCATGCAGTCGTATTACTTCAATCTGACCGGCGCATACCAGGCCATACAGGCTGCTGTCGGACGAAGCCATGAGGGCGAGAGCTTCGACCCCGGAACCCTGATCGACTACCTGGCCCAACAGGAAGATTCAGCCGCCCAGGCCTCGATTGGCTCCTACCTGTATGCACAGCAGCGCTTTGAAGAAGCTGCCCACTGGTTTCGTGCATCAAGCCGCTCCGGCAACGTGCTGGCCAACCTGATGCTGGCGCACATATACCAGATGCAGGCACTTCGCAGCAGCGGCGATGACCAGGACGAGGCACTGGAGCTGGCGCTCGACAACTACACTACGGCCATCGCCATGGGTTCTGACGATGCCATGTTTGCGCTTGGCACCCTCTACCTGGAGGGCTACTACGGCGACGACAATATCGAGTCCGGAGTCAGTCTCCTGCAGCAGGCAGCGGACCTCAGCCATACCGATTCGCTGCTCTGGCTCGGCCACCTGCATCGTGAAGGCCTGCACGTCAATCAGAGCATTGATAGCGCGCGGCGATATTTCAGCCAGGCCGCAGAGACAGGCAGCCCCAGGGCGCAACGCCACTACACGAGATTCCTGCTGGCCAATGCCAACGTCATTGCTTTCGACGATCGCGTCCTTGACTGGTTGAACGTGCTCATCGCCGAGGATGATGCCGAAGCCATGCTCCTGAAGGGTGCGCTCCAGGCCAGAGGGCTTGGCATCAGTCAGAACTTCCGTCGCGCGCAGCGCTGGTACCGGCGGGCGGCGGAGAGTGGCGAGCACAATGCCGAGCTGATCAATGAAATTGCCTGGACGCTGACGGTCTCCCACATGACGCGGCTGCGCCAGCCGGAGTTTGCCTTGCGGATCATGGAACGCACCATGACCTCAGACAGCAGTGCGCGCGCCAATGCCGCGTACCTGGATACCTGGGCCGCGGCATACGCGGCCAATGGCAACTTCGAACGCGCCCTGGACATTCAGCGCCAGGCGCTGGAGGCGGCCGAGGCTGAGGATGACGAACGTTTGATTGAAGTCCTGACCAAGCACCTGGAGCTGCTACAGCAGGGCGAGACCATTACCGACGAGATTCCCTGAGCGGCCGCGCCGAAGGCAGAGCTACCTGAAAAAGGACGGCATCCTGCCGTCCCTGCTCAGCGGCGCTCCATCCCGATACTGAGTGCTTGCTGGGTCTCACCGACCAGCTTCTCGAGCGCGGCATCGTCCGGCGCCGGGATGCGACCATCGACGATCAACGAGGCCAAGCCGTGCATCAGGGCCCAAGCTGTGCGGGCCTGAATCCGGTAATCATCATTGCGGAGCTGGCCCAGATCCTGCGCCTGCTCCAGCGCATCACGCATCAACGTATACACACCCTCACCGGCATGGCGCACACTGTGGTCATGTTCATAGGCGGCTTCCGGACCAAACATGACGCGGAAGTGCCCGGGATGCCGCGCTGCGAAACGTACATAAGCCAGCCCCATCAGACGCAGGCGTTCTATCGGCTCATCTCCTGCCGCCGCACTGGCAGCCTGCATTTCTGCCGCCATATCGCGAAAACCCTCTTCCGCCAGCACAGCGAGCAGCGCTGCCCGATTGCGAAAGTGCCGGTACGGTGCCGTGTGGGAGACGCCTGCGCGCCGTGCGGCGTCGCGCAGACTGAGGCTGGCGGCACCGGTTTCCCGAACAATCTCCAGGGCTGCGGCCATGAGATGGGCGCGCAGATTACCATGGTGATAGCTGCGCTTTGGTTCGCCAACCTCGGCCGCCTCAGTC
>SKXG01000121.1 GCA_007128525.1 Pseudomonadales bacterium
CTGCTGATCCAGCTGATTGATGCCGCCAATCAGGCGCCCAGTGGCTCCAACCTGCAGGGCGCCCGCTGGGTGCTGGTGCGGGATGCTGCACAGAAGGCCGAGCTCGCCAAACTGAATTACGAGGCCGTTCAGGCCTACATTCAGCCGCAGCTGGCGTCCCTCAAGGATCTGCCGCAACAGAGTGCAGACAAGCGTCGACGCATGATGAACGCAGTACTCTGGCAGGCGGATCACTTGCAGGAGATGCCGGTGCTGATCATCGCCTGCCACCAGTTTGAAGGGCCAGTGGACCGGCTGCAGGCGGCACAGGCGGCCGGATCGGTGTGGCCTGGCGTGCAGAACCTGTTGCTGGCCGCGCGGGCGCTGGAACTCGGCGCAGCCCCGACAACGCTGGGGCTGACCCGCCGTTCCGAGGTCAAGCGCATTCTGAATCTGCCTGACAAAGTGGAAGCCTACTGTCTGATTCCGGTGGGCTATCCGAAAGGCCGCTTTGGACCTGTGACACGCCTGCCGGTGGAACAGACCATGTACTGGGATCGCTGGGCTGAGTGAGTGGGGCCGCCTGCTTAGCGCAGTTTGAGCAGTAATACGAAAAGCAGCGGTGTGCCCACAGCCTGCAGCAGCATAAAGCGCACCATCACCTGCGTATTGGACCAGCCCAGCTTGTGCCGGACATGATCGTGCAATGGGTAGCGGACGTTGCGAAAGATGCCGATTCTGAAGAAACGCAGCAAAGCCACTTTCAGCAGGCCGGTACCGCCGTTTACCAGCACCACGCCAGCGACAACGATGACCAGGAAGGGGTTGCCGCTGGCCAGGACCAGGACGCCCAGCAGCAACCCTATGGGGCGTGAACCGGCGTCACCCATCAGCACCAGGCTCGGACTGCAGTTATACCAGAGGTAGGCCGCCAGACAGCCGACCATGGCGAAAGCCATCAGCGACCAGTTGGGCGCTGCCGGATAGTGTGGCACCAGCAGGTACGAGGCGATCTGCTGGTGGCCAACAATGCCATAAAGGATGGCACCGAGTGACACCAGCGCGATGGCAGACAGGCTGCCGGATAGGCCGTCAACGCCGTCGGTGGCGTTGGTCGCGTTGATCGTTACCCAGATCAAGACGGTGCCGCCGGTGATAAAGAGCCAGGCTGGTATTTCCCAGGGCGTCTTGACGAAAGGCAGCCAAAGCTCAAAGGGCAGCAGCTGACAGACAGCCGCTGCAGCCAGGAGGCTGACCAGCAGGTCAAAGGCACCCAGCGTGTACTCACTGAATCCGCCCTGGACTTTGTCGTCCAGATAACCGATGACCATGCTGGCCATGATGCAGGCCAGCACCAGCAGGTAAGGCCAGTGCAGCGGCACGATCAATATGCTGATCAGCGCGAATATCGGCACGAACAGCAGTCCCGCGCCCATGGGCTTGCCAATGCTCTTTTCTGCATCCACGGCATAGGCCCGGCCCTGATCCCGGGGCAGCCGGTGCCAGTAGCGGGGTAGCAGTATGAATGTGAGCACGGCCGCGGCAGCACCGCTGAAGCCAGCCAGAAAGAGGTGGCTGGAAAACAGTCGGAGCGGGCCGAACAGGTGGCCGAAATGTTCAGCGAGGGTTTGCAGCATCTGCAGTGACGCCAACGGTCAAGGCCAGAGGATGCGGCCAGGGGCGCGGCCCGGTCGCGCGGATAGTCCGACCTGTTGCCGGACGGTGGCCGAGGATACAGACAAAGTTGCTGAGACGGAATCCGTTAGCGAAACATTAGCGCCTGCCTATATTGTCTAACAAAACCCGCTGGAAGCCGAATCTTGGGCTATTCTGCAAAGACTAGAGTTTTCCGTTAGTTAGAATTCGGGGGTCCGGATGTACGCAGGCAGTTCGCACATGCATCAGAGAAAACCGCTCAGTAACGGAGACCTTGGCGCTTCGCCCGCGGTGACCTCGAGTCTGGATAGCGATGGGGCTACTTTGCGCATCCGGGTGTCGGGTCGATTTGACAGCAGTGTTCAGCGCGCCTTCAGGGATGCCTACGAAGCCGGTGGGCGTGGCTGCAGCGCCTATGTCGTTGACCTCAGTGACACTCAGTACCTCGACAGCTCGGCACTGGGCATGCTGTTGCTGCTGCGTGACCACGCTGGCGGTGACGCCGCCACCGTGCGGCTCGTCCACGGCAACCCGGATGTCCTGAAAATTCTGAAGATCTCCAACTTTGACCGCTTGTTCGAGATTGTCTGACCGCGACGGGAGTCTGCTTTGAAGATCCTGGTTGCCGAAGACAATGCCACGGATCGCTTGATGCTGACGACGCTGCTGCGACGTGACGGGCATGACGTTGATCAAGCCACAGACGGATACGAAGCCGTGACGCTGTTCCAGAAGGGCCGGCCGCAGCTCGTGCTGCTGGACGCCCTGATGCCGGGTATCGACGGTCTTGAAGTGGCCCGGCGTATCAAGACGGACGTGCGTGAGGACTTTGTGCCGGTCATCTTTCTGACCAGCCTGCAAGGGGCCGATGAGCTGGCCCGCTGTCTGGCAGCTGGCGGCGATGACTTCCTGTCCAAGCCCTATAACCCGGTGATTCTGCGCGCCAAGATCAGTGCCTTCGAACGCATGCGGCAGATGCACGCCACGGCTCAGGAACAGCGCGACGAGATTCGTGGCCATCATGAGCGGCTGTTGCGCGAGCAGGATGCCGCCCGCCAGATTTTTGATCGTATCGCCCACAACGGCTGTGTCGATGCGCCGAATATCGACTACTTGATCTCGCCCAAGGCCATCTTCAATGGTGACCTGCTGTTGGCCAGCCGCAGTCCAGCGGGGCATATGGTTATTTTTCTCGGCGACTTTACAGGACATGGATTACCCGCCTCGATTGGCGGTATTCCGCTGGCGGAGATCTTCTACAGCATGGTGCGCAAAGGCTTTGGCATGCGCGATGTGCTGCGGGAAATCAATGCCAAGCTCAATGAGATCCTGCCGGTTGGCTTCTTCTGCTGTGGCGCCATGGCACGGCTGGATTTCTACAAGGCTCAGGTTGAGCTGTGGAACGGGGGGCTGCCGGATCTGTACCAGATTGCCGGTGATGGCACCCTGCACAGTCTGGCTTCGCACCATTTGCCCCTGGGTCTGGAGCCAGCAGCGCGCTTTGAGCCGGAAACTCAGATCAGGCCAATGGCGCCAGGGGATCGACTGTTGATGTGCACCGACGGCGTTCTCGAGGCGCGTAATGACCGCGACGAGATGTTCGGCAGCGATCGGCTGGAAGACGCTTTGCGCATGGGTGGCAGCGCCACTGGTACTTTGTCCTTGGTGCGTCAGGTCCTGGCACGCCACACCGGTGAGACCGCTCTGGATGACGATCTGAGTATGGTTGAAGTGCGTATGCTCAGCCCGTCTGAGATTACGTCTTTACCGCAAGCTCAGAGCAGCCTGGTTCCGGCACAGACGGCGCCCCGTGACTGGCGGCTGGACTACCGTCTGGCTAATGAAACTTTGAGCACTTTCAACCCCTTGCCGTTGCTTCACCAGGTCTTGCTTGAAGTGCCGGAGCTGCGTCCGCGCAGCGGCGACATCTTCAACATCCTGTCGGAGCTCTATGCCAATGCGCTGGATCACGGTGTGCTTGGCCTGCCGTCGAGCGTTAAGAAGTCATCAGCGGGCTTCGCTGAGTATTACCGGCGGCGATCGGAGGCGTTGGCGGAGCTGCGCAGCGGTGAGATCCGATTTCGGCTGGAGAGTCAGTTCGGATCATGGGGTGGCCGGCTGACGATCCGGGTGACAGACAGCGGCTCGGGCTTTGCCCACGGTGGCCATCAAGACTGTCCGGCCGATGCTGCAACGCTGCATGGCCGAGGTATCCTGCTGCTGGAACGGCTCTGTGACGAACTCCACTTTCATGGTGCGGGCAATGATGTGGAGGCCATTTTGCGGTGGGAGGTGACTGATGGCGCCCATGGTTGATCCGGCGCACCTTACCGATCTGCGTGAGCTGATGGCGGAAGACTTCATTCTGCTGCTTGAAACCTACCTGAACGACGGGCCCAGGCAGCTGGCCGCCATGCGCAGCGCATTCACCGAGCGGCACGCGCAGTCGCTTCGCAGTCAGGCGCACAGCCTGAAGGGCGCGTCGAGCAACATCGGCGCCACGCTGCTGGTCAGCAGGCTGCAGCAGCTCGAGGACAGCGCGCTGCGCGAGGACTGGTCCGCGGCTGGTGCACTGCTACCTGAGGTAACGGCTGATTTCGAGCAGGTTTGCCTGGAGCTCACGGAGGCGCTGAAACCGGGCGTTTGACCGCAGGCTCAAAATTAATCGGTTTTAATTGACAGTATCAGAATTCCGTCTAGTGTTACTGGATGAAACAATTTTTGTCTCTCGTTTACCCACACTTGACGGAGTAGTTCGCTGATGCAAGTCAAATCCCTGGTTTCAGTTTCTGTATTGGCCGCTGCCATGGCAGCTCAGCCGGCCCTGGCCGACGATTGTGCGCATCGCGATATCAATCGCGGCAACATCATTGAGGTCAATGTCAATGCGATGAGCGGCGCCAATGTCCGCGTTGCCAAGCGCGATGGCCAGGATGGTAACCATCTGGCCTGTGACCTGGACAGCGTGTCCGATGGCCACAGCTTCGCCTGGCTGATTAACCCCCGCACCGACGAACTCAAGATCGAGAGCGGCAATGGCGCGACCTTTAGTGTCCGAGGCGGTACCCCGCGCCGTCCGCGCTTTGATGAGGTCGATGGCACTGTTACGGTCACCGGTAACCACCAGATGCAGCGCATGTGGATCAGCCGGGATGACGAGAACCCGAGTCAGATCAACGTTCGTCCGCAGTGCAATACGGGGCTGTCGGTCAACGTGAGTCGCGACGGCAACATGACCTGCGTCCGCAACTGATTTTACCTGCCGAGTGGTCAGGCCGGGCAGACAGCGTGTCTGCCCGGTTCCTGCCTTCCTGAGCCATTCCCCCTTGCCAGCATCGACTTATATACCCGCCAGATCGTGACGACAGGACGCCGGTCGATCTGAATCAGAACTGATAGTGAAAGTGCAGTCCGTAGCGGCGTGGCTCGGCCAGCTGCACCCGCGTTCCGTTGCCGAGCTCCGGTTCCGCCAGATGGGCGGCCAGAACCGGATTCCGGTTTGCAGCATTTCTGACAAAGAGCTGTAGCCACCACTGTTCGGCCGGGCCATATAGGGTCAGGCTGGCGTCAATCATTTCTGTACTGGCAGCCCGGTCACGACTGCGGTTGAAGATCCGGTAGTAATAGCTGTCGCGGTAGAAGTAGTCGACTCGGGGCAGCAATTGCAGGCCGCCAGGCAACGGCATGGCGTACTCGACGCCGATACGCCGGCTCAAGCGCGGCGTATTGGGCAGTTCTCGGCTCTCGAGGTTTCGTGCGATGCCCATAGGCACCAGTACAGCTTCCGTGTCGGTACCATCTGCAACATTGGGGTTGGCGCTGAATACCCACTGGCAGACCAGGCGGTCACTCTGGCATTCATTGACGTCGAAACTGTGGTCACCGGTGGGCACGATATAGGTGGAACCGTCGAGATTACGTACGGTTTGCCAATCCGGGTGACCGCCACTTGGATCCGCGGGGTCCACGGCGCGTCCGCGGTGTCCGCGGGCATCCGTCCAGGTGATGAAACCATCAATGCGCAGTTGTTCGAAGAACTGTGCCGAGAACTCGATTTCGACGCCTTCAATGTGGGCACGCATGTCCTGAGTTAGCGTCTCACCGGCAACCCCGTTGTCCAGCAAAGTGTCGATCTTGCGGCCGTCCTGATGGTAGAAGAAATAACTGATATTGACGCCGACGGTGTCTTCCGCGAAACGAGTCTGTATGCCCAGTTCGGCATGCTTGTTCAGGTCGGGCTCAAAGCGGGCCGGCAGCAGCGCAAGTTCGACGCCAGGGGTCTCTGGTTCGGCGTCCGGGTCGCCGTTATCGGGCTCCTCGGGATCGAACTCATTCAGCAGATTAACGGGCCGCCCGTGGCGGACATCGGAGTTGAAGCCACCTGAACGATGGCTCCGTCCGACCTGTGCGTAGAGCAACAGATAGTCAAAGCCGGGCAGGTCATAGCGCAGATCCATGCCCATCCGACTGCCCAGTTCCATCGTGCTGCCGCTATGGCGCCGGTTGGCGGCGACCGGGTTGTTGCCGAAAACGGTGAAGCCGTGCAGGCGGGAATCGGTCAGGCCTGCGTCTGTCATCAGTGCACTGTGGAAGCCATCCAGCCAGGGCACGCCAGCAAAGCTTTGCGCCGGGTCATCGGCGGGCAGTGCAGGGCCGTCCAGTCCAATTCGCCGGTCGTCAATACGCATGCGCTCGTCGACGCGGTGCACACCGAACATGGCGCGGATGTCTTCGTTGGCGCGCAGATACACTTCGCCGAAAATACCACTGCGGTCTTTACCCATACGATCGATGTGGTGTTGCAGCGCCGCACCGTCGACTGGACGCTGCTGATCCTGCACCACAGCACTGATTGCATTGCTGTGACGTTCGTGGCTGAAGTCCTGTAACCGATGCCGGCTCAAATTGATGCCACCCGTTGCATACCAGCGTCCATAGTCCGGTGTGTGGAGGTTCAGCGCCAGTCGCTGCAGGGTTTGCTCTTCCTGAATGCGCTCAAAGCTGCGCAGGCTGTCGAACCCGCTGCTTTCGGGATCGACATCGACTGTCAACGTGCCTTCAGCATCGGTAAAGCCATCAACGCCAGGGGAGAAACCCAAAGCGGGTCGTGCCCATTGCAGATCATCCGCGAGTCGGCTGCGTTGCCGCTGGGTCAGGCCACTGAACCGGATACGCCAGTCATCGATCGTCCGGGTCCAGCTGGCAA
>SKXG01000077.1 GCA_007128525.1 Pseudomonadales bacterium
CAGGTGAACCCTTGGCGCCCCATAGCAGATCTGTCATTGCTCGAAACCGTTCGAGCGGATCGGGCAGCTCGGAGAAACCAGCCTCGTATTTCGCACGCTGAGCTTCGACGATGTGTGTTGCCACCGCCAGGATCAAATCCAACCGTGTCGGAAACTGCTGTAACAAGGCCCCACGGCTGACGCCAGCCCGCTCGGCCACCAGCGTCGTCGTGGTTGCCTGGTAGCCCCATTCAGCCAGACTCTGTATGCAGGCGCCGATCACAAGTTCCTGCGTACGTGCCCGCCGCACCACGTGCGCCCCACGCTTGCCTTGATTCATCCCAACCTCCATCCTTCGCCAAGCGGGCTTGGGCTGCCCGGCCCGCCATTGGTAATCTTTGCCATTGACCGGCCCACCTCGAAGACCCAGCCTGGAACCGTAGCTTATGTACCAGTTTACCCGCACCACCACTTGGCTGCTGAGCCTGATGTTCGCCCTGTCCTGGCTGACAGCCTGCAGCACCCCGGACCAGGATTCTGATGCCGCCCAGCACAGCGTCAGCCAAATCTCCGGCGAGCTGACCTATCAACCCAGAATCGCACTGCCACCCCAGGCCGTCGCCCGGATAAGGCTGATGGAAGCCGACACAGGCCTGCCATTGGTGGCACTTGAGATTCCACTACGTGGCAAGCAGGTGCCTGTACCCTTTCAATTCGACGTCGACACCGCACTTATAGTTGACGAGCAGGAGTACGTCGTTATTGGCAGCATCCTGATCGGTGAACGTACGGCCTGGAGCACGCCAGTGATTGCCGTCGAACCCGGCCATGGTGATATCGACCTGGGCACACTGAACCTGGCCCAAAGCGACCGAGCCCCGGACACCGGCGAAGACCCCGGCGCTGACGACAACCACTTTCGAGCTACCGGCAACGAACCCGGATGGCGCCTGGACATGAGCGGAGACAGCATAAGCCTGTCGCTGCAATATGGAGACACGGTTCTGGAGGGCGACAGGCCAGCCTCCGAAAAAACCGACGGTAGCAAACACTATGCGCTTGAGCTGAGCGGCAGATGGATTCAGATCGACATTCAGGATGCCTTGTGCCGGGACACCATGACCGGCATGCCCCACCCCTACACAGTCGCTCTGCAGGTCGACGATGAACACCTGCAAGGTTGCGGTGGTGAGCCGTCAAGCCTGCTGCAGGGTGTGTGGCAGGTACGACAGATCGGTGAAGACGCACCGGTCGACGACAGCGCGCCAACCGTACAATTCGATGCCCATGGCAATGTTGCCGGCAATGCCGGCTGCAACGCTTACAGCGGCCGCTACCTGCTCAGCGGTGAAGGTCTCAGTATCGACGAGCTGATCTCAACCTTGATGGCCTGCGCCGATCCGCTTATGGCACAGGAACGCCAAGTGCTGGCCATCCTTGAGCAGACCTACCGCTTCGATATCAACGATGCAGGTCAACTGGTACTACACGACAACACTTCCCGCACACTGACTGCCGAGCAGTGATCACATCGTGTTGACCGCAGGCATTGAGTGGCTGAGCGCCTTTGCCGAGTTCATCTGGGGTGGCGAGTGGGGTGACCGGCGCCTGTTGCCCGTCGGCATCATCACCTTTGCACTGGTTGGCGCCGGACTCTACTTCATGGTGGGCCTGCGCTTTCGGCCGTTCCGGCGACTCGGCCCGGCGTTCGCTGCCCTCTGGCGCGGCCGGTACAGCCAGGAGGCTGGTGAGATCACACCCTGGCAAGCTGTGTCTACGGCACTGTCCGGGCAGGTCGGAACCGGCAATCTGGCAGGCGTTGCGACCGCACTGACGCTGGGCGGCCCAGGTGCCATATTCTGGATGTGGGTGACCGCCTTGATCGGCATGGCAACCGCATTTGCAGAAGGCTCTCTCGCCATACGCTTTCGCGAAAAGCACCCGGATGACCAGTACCATGGCGGCCCCATGTATTACATCCGCAACGGCCTGGGTGCCTCCTGGCATTGGCTGGCCGTTCTCTTCTGCCTGGGCACGCTGATCTCCGCAATCGTTACTGGGAACATGATCCAGGCCAACTCCGCGGTGCAGTCGGTCGTTGAGGCTGGTAGCAGCCTGGGCGTGACCGTTCCTGGCTGGAGCGTAGGGCTTTTGCTCTCAGCCCTGGTATTCCTGGTGATCATCGGCGGCATCCGCGCCATCGGGGCCGTCGCAGGCAAACTCGTGCCGTTCATGGCGCTGGCTTACGTACTCGCCGCCGCTGTCGTCCTGGCCGTGCATTACGCAGCGATCGGCGATGCCCTGCTGCTGATCATCCGTGCCGCATTCGGCCTGGAACAGGCCGTTGGCGGGATCGCGGGATACGGCGTACTCGCAGCCATTAGAGCCGGTGTTGCGCGTGGCCTGTTCTCCAATGAGGCCGGACAAGGTTCCGTACCTATTGCGCACGCAGCCGCACGCACCAACAACCCGGTCAGGCAGGGCGAAATCGCCATGGTCGGCGTGTTTATCGACACCATCATCGTGTGCACGATGACGGCACTGGTCATCCTGATCGTGCCGGGACAGTTCCTGAGCATGGGTGGCACGGAGACCGTCACTTATGCCTGGCAGTCGACCGACCTGCACGCCTCAGCCATCACCACGGCTGCATTCGCGCAGGGTATTCCCGGCGGACAGTGGATCGTGCTGGCAGCGCAACTGCTGTTCGCTTTTACTACTCTTATTGGGTGGGCCTACTATGCGGAACAGGCTATCGGCTATCTGTTCGGCGACCGTTCTGCTGTGCCGTTCCGTTATGTGTGGGTGGTTTTCGTCTTTCTCGGCACGCTGGTGCTTGATGTGACCGGCCTGTGGCTGCTGGGGGACCTGTCCAATGCAGCCATGCTGTTCCCCAACCTGATTGCCATCCTGGCGCTGTCCGGTGTCGTGTTCGCCATGGCAAAGGACTCGCGATATGCCTAGGGTACAGAGGCACCCTAGCGCAGATAACCCAGCAGTCGCAGTGGCGCGAGCGCTGCCAGCACGAGCACCAACACCGGGCCAAAGGGCTGATCCAGCTGCATGGCCAGCACGAAGCTGAGCAGATAGGCAGCAACGCCGATCAACACACTGCAATAAACTGCGCTGCGCCAGCCATGACAGAGTACAAACGCGATCCAGGGCGGGACAAAGAACATGGCAAAAGCCGGCACAGCGCCCATGGCAACAGTGCCCAGTACCGCAGCGCCAACGACCAGCGCGCCATACAACAGGCGGTGCGGCCAGACCGGTATTCGGTTGCCTTGATAATAGTCCGGAAAGAATCGACTGATCATCAGCCGGCGAGACAGCCACGGCAGGCTCAGCAACAGAATGCCCAGCAACAACACAGCACCCGCCAGATGCCAGATGCTGCTGAAGTAGAGCTGACCGCGCAGCAGACTTTCGGTGACGACCGAACCTTGGCGTGTGTTGGCCGCCAGCACCAGTGCTGCAGCCCAGCCGAACAGAATGGTCCAGGCATAGTGATTGTTGCTGATCGTCCGGATCAAGCCAAGAACCAGCGCCGTTGTGCCGGCAGCCAGTACCCCCGTCAGCACGACAGGCAGGCCAAGTGGCAAGCCCAGCACACCGCCAGCAGCCGCCACATGGGACAGCGCAAAGGCTGCCAGCCATTCATCGCGCAGGCGCAGATAGGCGCCCAGCAGTGCCAGCGCCATGGCGAGCACCAGTCCCGTGAGCAACGGCACCCGGAACAGCGGGTCAAACAGCATCAGGCCATCCATGGCTGAACATCCAGTCGTCGATGACAATGCGCTTCCAGAAAGGCCTGCTCATGGCTGACCAAAATCACCGCCCTGTGAGAAGGCAGGGCGCTGATAAGTTGCCCCAATACCTCAATCGCGTCGCCATCGAGGTTGTTGGTGGGTTCGTCGAGCAGCACCAGGTCAGCGCCACTGTTCAAACAGGCGAATGCTTGCAGAAACTGGTACTGCCCGCCGCTCATTCGCGCGATCGGCCGGTCCAGCAGCGGCCGAATCAATGCCGGCGGATCGGACTCTGCACCCAACAGTGACAGCACCTCACGTCCCATCAGCGGCAGCTCGGGCGGGCGCTCCGGTCGCTGCTGATGGTGCACGATGCTGAGATGTGGGCGCCGTTCGATGCGGCCATCAAATACACGTGCCGTCCCGGTCAGCGCGCGCAGCAGCGTTGACTTGCCGGCGCCATTGGAACCACCAAGGCCAAGCACTTCGCCTGCCTGAACGGAAACAGAAACGGGGCCGACTACGGGCCCCGTGTATCCTGCGACCAGACCATCGAGCCTGATCAATACTGTTGGCGGCATCGAACTCAGCGCTGTTACCTCCGCAGTGCGTCCACCCAGCGCCCTACCATGGCAAAGTAGTCGTCGGCATCACCATCGACATCAACCTGCGATGGCAGCTTATGCGCAGACCACCCCAGCTCGCGTGCGACGAAGTCCGGCCCCTGGGAGGGTTGAAAGTCAGCGTACAGGATAACACCGTCGGTGCCGCGCAGCGCCCCCACCAGGTCGCGCAAGTGGCTTGCAGTCGGTGGGATACCCGGCAACGGCTCGATGTATCCCAGAATTTCAACCCCCAGCAGCTCCGCCAGGTAATCCACATCTTTGTGGTAGTACACCACACCAGGCGTATCCTGCGCGTCTTCCTGCCAACGCGAGACATGCGCCGCAGCCTGCTCGGCAAAGGCCTCGGCATTGGCGCGGAAACTGTCGGCACCGTCAGGGTGAATGTCAGCCAAACGCTCGGCGAGGGCTTTGCCCACTTCCGCCATCCGCTCCGGGTCAAAATAGAAGTGCGGATTACCGGCGACATGGACATCTCCCCTCGCCCGATCCGCAGCGCCGCCAACCTGGATCAAGTCGGTGTGATTGGCGCCTTCAAAATAGCCGGACCGGCCTGTCTGTACGCGTGGATTGTGCGCGCCTTGCAGCGCTGCCGGCAGCCAGCCCACTTCCAGTTCGGCACCAACAGCAACCACCAGGTCAGCGCGGCGCAGCGCAGCCATCATGGAGGGCCGGGCTTCCAGATAGTGGGCGTCACGGTCTGCCGGTGCGAGCACTGTGACCGTCACATCATCACCACCAATGGTTCGCACCAACATGCCCATATTCGGAACCGTCGCGACGACCCGCACCTCGGCAACGGCGGGTGCAGCCAGCGCAACTGGAAACAGCAGCACCAGCAGCGCTTTAATCAGAACTCTCATACTTCACCTCCGCGGCCAGAAAACGAATCTTAGAATGCGTGGGCACCATGCACACCCAGACTCATATTGAACTGCAACATCAGCTGCCAGACGCCACCATGGCTGTGGCCATGATCATCGATATCAACATAGCTGACCTGCGCGCGCAGACGCGAGAATTCTGTTGGCGCATAAGTCATCTGCGTGCTGTACCGCCAGGACGTGTCTTCATCGTGACGCATCCCACGCCGACCCTGGCCATCAGTGCCGGTATCATAGGCACGGTTGGTGGTCAGCCCAGCCGCATCAACACGCAGACCCGCATTCCAGCGCGGCGCAAAGCCGTAAACAGCTTGTGCATACATCGCATCCTGAATCCACTTCTGATCACGCTGATCAGGATCCAGCACTGGCCCGGTCAGAGCAAGGGTTGAAAAGTCCGTGAACTGACGGCTCTGATATTCGACGTCGAGTTCCCGGTAGACGTACTCAGCCTGGAACACGAAATTTCCGTGGCCCATCAGACCGCCACTGCCATACTTGTAAACGACGTCGAAACCGCCAAAGCTGCCGTCACCATCCCAGGTCTCCAGACGGCCAGACGAATGCGCTTCTTCATTTTGCCAGGCTCTGGAGTGACCACCAAAGGCGCCAAGCTGCATGGCGTGATCAAAACCCAAATCCGGCGCCCATTTGACAAAACCAGTGAAGAGCCTTGGGCCAGTGGTCTCACTAAAGCCCTTGTCTGCCCGCCAACGATTACGGACTGGTGCGTTATCACCATCTGGAAGCACGGTGACTATCTGATGATCGCTGTTGCCCAGGTACGCCGCAATCCCTTCACTGCGGCCTTCCAGAACCTCAACACCAAAACGCGTGTAGCTTTCAAACGGCGCCAGCCAGGACAGCTGCACACCCACTTCACTGAGACCTTCTTCGCCAAACATCAACTCGCGCATCCAGGGCTGATCGACAAAGAACCAGTCGTGAAGGTGTTGGCGGTTGATGTAGCCGACGTCGCTCAGAAACTTACCAGCCTTTACTTGCAATCCGGCCGGCAGTGCACGGGTGGTGATAAACGCTTCTTCAAGCTCAATCGAGGACTCGCTGACCGCAGCCATCACTATCATGTCGAAGTAGGGATCAACCGTGCCAGTGAAGGTGATCTCAGCCTCGCGAAGACTCAACCCTTCTCCAATACCATGGCCATGCCCCCCATGCCCGTGCCCGCCGTGGCCGAAGTCGAAACCGGCCGGTTCATCCACTTCGCCACTGAACTTGGCGTAGGTGGCATCAAGGATGACCGAAATGGCGGGATTGAATGCCGTACCGGAGGTCACCGGTGCATCGCCACCGAGCTGCAAACCGCGTTGCCGTGCAGGCACCGGATCCAGCGGGTCAGTTTGTGGTCCTGTACCGGCAGGCTGACCGGCCGCAGGCGCTTGCTGCGGCGCATCCTGCGCCAGTGCAGTATTGCCGATCAGCGCAACGG
Organism: Pseudomonadales bacterium; assembly: GCA_007128525.1. Taxonomy (GTDB): domain Bacteria; phylum Pseudomonadota; class Gammaproteobacteria; order Pseudomonadales; family Azotimanducaceae; genus SKXG01. Next base: position 6,686 of record SKXG01000077.1, read on the forward strand.
CAATGGCCATCAGCAGAAATCTGGTCATGCTGTGAACTCCTGGATGTCAAAACAATGGACGAGACCGTCAGTCGGCGACGGCGATCTGTAATAATATAACATTACAAATCCTGTCAGGCTACAGTTCCTGACTA
>SKXG01000413.1 GCA_007128525.1 Pseudomonadales bacterium
CTGCAGCGTATGCTCGAGGGTGACCCGTCGATCAGTGTCATTGGTGAAGCCGAGAACGGCGAAGACGGCATCCAGCTGACCCGGGAGCTGGATCCGGACGTGGTCCTGATGGACCTCCGCATGCCTGGCATCGGCGGCCTGGAGGCCACGCGTCGCTTGACCCAGAATGGGGCACGAACGCGGGTTCTGGTCGTGTCGGCCTGCGATGACGAGCCCTTTCCGGCCCACGCCATCAAGGCCGGCGCTTCAGGCTTTCTGACCAAGAGCACGACCCAGTCAGAGCTCAGTACGGCGATTCGCAAGACGCATCAGGGGCAGCGCTACATGTGCAACAAAGTGGCGCAGCAGCTGGCACTGCGGGCATTCGAGGATGCGCCGGCCTGTCTGTTTGAGCAGCTCTCCAGCCGGGAGATGCAAATCGCTCTGATGATCGCGAACTGCCACCGGGTCAACGATATCTCGGCCCAGCTGCACTTGAGCCCGAAGACGGTCAACAGTTACCGCTATCGGATCTTCGAGAAGCTGGGTGTGGCCAGTGACGTTGAGCTGGCATTGATGGCGGCGCGCAAAGGCATGGTACGCAATGCTGATGATGAGCGTTCGCTGGGACTGGATGTTTCGTCCGGTTCGTCACTGAAGGCGGACGAGCGCTGACCCCGCTTGACGCATGGCCGGGCCCGGCATAGGGTCGCGGCCATGCAGCACCCCGACGCCCCCGAATCCACATCGTCCGACGACACCAGCGAGCCAGCCGGCGAGGATCGGCTGACGGCACGGCTGCAGGCGTTGCCGGGGCGGCCCGGCGTTTATCGTATGCTGGCGGCAGATGGCGAGGTTCTGTACGTCGGCAAGGCGCGCCATCTGAAGAACCGGGTCAGCAGCTACTTTCGGGGCAAGGCGCTGACCGCCAAGACCATGGCTCTGGTCAACCGAATTGCAGACATCGAGATCACGGTGACCAGCAGCGAGACTGAAGCGCTGCTGCTCGAGCAGAGTCTGATCAAATCGCTGCGGCCGCCGTACAACATCCTGCTCCGGGATGACAAATCCTATCCGTACGTGCGAATTTCCAATCACCCCGAATATCCCCAGCTCGGCTTCTATCGCGGCAGCCGGCAGGGCGGGGGGCGCTACTACGGCCCCTATCCCAGTTCCAGCGCCGTGCGCGAGAGCCTGCACATCCTGCAGCGCCTGTTTCAGCTTCGATCCTGCGAAGACAGCTATTTCAACAACCGCTCCAGGCCCTGCCTGCAATACCAGATTGGACGCTGCAGCGCGCCCTGTGTCGGCCTGATCAGCCCGGAAGACTATGCCCGCGACCTGCGTCTTGCCGAGCTGTTTCTGCAGGGTCGCAATCAGCAGATTCTCGATGAGTTCAAGGCGGCCATGGAAACCGCTGCGGCCGAGCTGGCCTTCGAGAAGGCCGCCACCTACCGCGATCAGATCGCGAAGCTGCGCAAGATACAGGAGCAGCAATATGTCCACACCAGTGGCGGCAGCGCTGATGCCTTTGCCGTGGCCATGGGTGGCGGGTTGGTCTGCGTACACGGCCTCTTTATCCGGGGCGGTCGCCTGCTAGGCCACCGCAGCTGGTTTCCGCGTGACGAACTGGCGGAAGACCCGGCCACGGCGCTGGCTGATTTTCTGTCACAGTTCTATCTCGGCGGTGTTGAGCGCGATCTGCCCGCTCAGATTTTGCTGACCGAGGCCATTGAGGATGCCGATGTGCTCAGTGCTGCGCTGGCCAGCCGTTATGGCAGCCGTGTGCAACTGCAGTCGCGGGTCCGTGGGCCGCGGGCGCGCTGGTTGCAGATGGCGCATGAGAACGCCGAGCTGAGCCTGAATGCACAAATCGCCGATCGCAAGAACGTCTATGGCCGCTTTCTGGCCTTACAGGAAGGCCTCGGGCTCGCCGCGCTGCCGGAGCGACTGGAGTGTTTCGACATCAGTCACTCCCGTGGTGAAGCCACAGTGGCGTCCTGTGTCGTATTCGACACCAACGGGCCCCTGAAGTCGGACTATCGGCGCTTCAATATCGAGGGCATTGAGCCCGGCGACGACTATGCCGCCATGGCGCAGGCACTGACGCGCCGCTACCGTCGCCTGAAGGACGGAGAAGGCCGCTTGCCGGATCTGCTGATCATCGACGGCGGCAAGGGGCAGCTTGGCATCGCACGGGAGGTGCTGGCTGACCTGCAGGTGCAGGGTGTGCAGCTGTTGGGCATCGCCAAAGGCCCTGGACGCAAGCCCGGTCTGGAGACGATCCATCTGGATGGCCAGGGAGAGATCCGGCTGCCACCAACCGGCCCGGCGATGCACCTGTTGCAGCACATCCGCGATGAAGCACACCGGTTTGCGATTACCGGCCATCGACAGCGACGCCAGAAAAGCCGCACGGTCTCGACCATCGACGCCATCCCCGGCATCGGCCCGAAACGCAAACGCGAGCTGCTGCGACACTTTGGCAGCGTGTCGGCGTTGCAGGGCGCCAGCGTTGAAGAAATTGCCAAACTGCCCGGCATCAGCCGCAAGCTGGCCGAGACCATTTACAGCGCCACGCACCCCCAGTAGCGGTTTCTCAAGTCTGTCCGTGACATCCGAGCCGCCGCATCCCTACAATGGCCGTCTGCCGTCCTATGATGTCCGCTATGAATACGCCAACGCTGTTCACCGTTGCCCGAATGGTGCTGATTCCGGTTTTTATCCTGGTTTACATCATCCCAGGCGCATGGAGCTACCCGGCTTCTGCCATTCTGTTCGCGATTGCCGCGCTGACCGACTGGTTTGACGGCTATCTTGCGCGGCGGCTGAATCAGACCACACGCTTTGGCGCCTTTCTGGACCCGGTGGCCGACAAATTGATCGTAGTTGCTGCGCTGGTGTTGCTCATTGGCGCCCATGGCAACCTGCTGCTCAGTCTGGCCGGGCTGGTGATCATCGGCAGGGAAATCGTGGTTTCGGCGCTGCGCGAGTGGATGGCCGAGATGAATCGGCGCGGCATTATCGCCGTGTCCTGGCTGGGCAAGGTGAAGACGACCGTGCAGATCATTGCCACCATTGTGTTATTGGCCTTTCCGCCGGACCTGTCGCGCCCCATGGTTTGGATCGGCTATGTGCTGATCTATGCCGCAGCCGGCCTGACCCTGTGGTCGATGATCCTGTACCTGAGAGCGGCCTGGCCGGCACTTAGAAGCGGATTACGCCCGGATACCGGCAGCAGCGGCTGATTCGAGGTTTCCCTGGTCCGGCGGATTCCTATAGAATGCCGGGCCTTCAGGGCTGGGTGGCAGAGTGGTTATGCCCGCGACTGCAACTCGCGTTACATCGGTTCGATTCCGTTCCCAGCCTCCAATATTGCAGCCCACCGTAGTACCTTAACCGCACTCCTGCGGGTGTGGTGAAATTGGTAGACACATCAGACTTAAAATCTGAAGGCCGCAAGGCCGTGCCGGTTCGAGTCCGGCCACCCGCACCAGTCCAATCAGCCCGTTCCGTTTAATCGCGTTATTCCACGCCGGTGGGCGACATCGAAGGCGTTTGGTGGCACGCTGCGCTGCCTGGTAGCGCGCCTCAGGCGGCTTCCACTTGCTCAGCATCCAGGTTGGGATCCATATACAGCGCAACCCCTTCGAAGCCAACCGGCTGGTTCGAACGCCGTCCGCAGATTGCGGTGTAGATGTCCTCGCTGACCCGCAACTCCTCGGGCAAATATCCGGTGTCTTCCTCCGTCGCCAGGCAATGTGCCCGGACCAGCTCCTCTGCCTCTGTCCTCTCCATGGATGATTTTCCTGTTTGTCATTGGTGCATTGGGTTCGCAAGGGGAGGCTAGTTATACTCAGGCGCAAGCTGTCGTCAAACCATCAGGGGAGGTGCTTATGCCGGAAGCGGCGAAATCCTTGGTGACGCCGGATATGGAAGAGCGTAAAGGCGTCTGGGGTAACGAGCGGACATCCTATCCGGTGTCCGAATCCGATATACGCAAGTGGGCCATTGCGACCTATTGGCCGGAGACGCCACCACGGCTGTTCTGGGATGCGGACTACGCAGCCACAACGCGCTGGGGCGGCATCGTCGCGCCCATGGACTTCAACCCCTTTGCCTGGCCGCCGGAGCGGCCCCAGATGCGCGCGGCTGGTGCGGCGCAGGCGCGGAGTGGGCGGCGCCTGACGGTCATGAATGGCGGTCAGACGGATACCTACGGCGCGCGGATGCGTCCCGGTGATGTGATCCGGTCTCGCTCCCGGTTGCGGGACTGGGAAGAGCGTCAGGGTCGGCTGGGTCAGACGCTGTTCGTGTATCAGGAAACCGAGTGGCACAACCAGAAGGACGAGCTGGTCCGGCGCCGCGTGTCGATCAGCATTCGTTATTGATGGTGGTTACGGGTTGCAACGATTAACGGGGTACAAGCTATGACGATCAACGTGACATTTGATGACGTCAACATAGGTGATGAAATACCGGCCTGGTCGCGCAAGACGGGCTTTATGGAGTGGAACCGCTACGCCGCGGTCAATGATGAGTTCGTGCCGTTTCATATGGACGATGAGGCCGGCCGTGCCGCGAAAAACGAGCAGGGCGCCTTCGGCATGGGCAACCTGCGCTATGCCTACATCGTCAATGCATTGCAGGACTGGATCGGCGATGAAGGCGAGATTCGTGAAGTCGGCTGTCAGTACCGTGCCATCAACCAGAAAGGTGATGTGCTGACGGTCACTGGCAAGGTAACCGACAAGAAGGAGGAGAACGGCGAGAAGCTCGTGTATCTCGATACCAACGTGGTGAATCAGGACGGGCAGGCCACCTGTCCGGGGCATGCCATTGTGGTACTGCCTTGAGTACTGCACCCGAGACCCATTCGGCTGAGGTGCTGGCGTTCTGGTTTGGCGATGCACTGGCATCGCCAGCCGAACTGCAGATTCAGAACCGGCTTTGGTTCGGCCTGGATCCGCACCGCCGCGCCGAGTTCGATGCCGCCATTGCGGCGCGCTTCGGCGACTGGCCGGATCGTGCGCTGGGCGGCGAATTCGACGACTGGCTCAGCAACCCGCTGGGACGTCTGGCCCTGATTCTGGTGCTCGATCAGTTCCCGCGGAACCTGTACCGCGACAGTGCCCGAGCTTTCGCTTATGACGATCGAGCCCGCACCCTGACCGAAGAAGGCATCAGGCTACGACATGATCTCAGCCTGCACCCAGTGCAGGCTGCGTTTTTCTACCTTTCGTTGGAACATGCGGAGTCATTGGCCGCTCAGGATCAGGCCGTGCAGGCTTTCGAAGTACTGTGCGCGCGAACCGATGCCGACTATCCCGAGTTCCTGCCCGCCGTTAGCGGTTATCTGGACTTTGCCCGCCGGCACCAGGCTGTGATTGCGCAGTTCGGGCGCTTTCCGCACCGGAATACCGTCCTTGGACGGGACCCGACTCCGGAGGAGCAACGTTACTTGACGTCTGGCGGCGAGCGCTTCGGCAGCGCTCAGAGCTGATCACCGTTGGTCCTTGCGGACGGAAACGCTGAGTCGCTGGGCATGTCCAGAATCCGTACGCTGCCGGTCAGGAAGCCACCGATGTCGATCCTTACCGGAATTCTGTGTTCGCCAAACTGCGCCACTTCGACTTCGACCTGATAGCTGTCGCCGTCTTCGTCGATCACCTCAAACTTGCAGCGCTCCCGCGCTGGATTGCGGCCATTGGCCGGCGTCTTGCTTTGCTCAATCAGCGCCAACTCATAGAAGCTCGTCCCGGTGTGCAGGGAGTCGAATTCATCGCATTCACCGGGCAGGAAGAGGGCAGTCAGCATGTCCAGGCCGTCTGGCGCAGGCCCGCTGTCGCGCTGCCGGCCATCACGAAAGGACTCCACCTTGCCATCGGCCATCTTCGTGCTGCGGGTCCGGTCGCCGCGTTGCCGGGTGTGAAAGCCATAGCTCTCGGGCGTTGCCCTGCCGTCCTGGATACTGCCTTCGGCATCAAAGTTGCCGCGCCAGCGGGTTACCCGATTGACCAGGCCAAGGGTCCAGGCCTTGCCTTCGATGCGGTAACTCTCCTCACTCCGCTCAATGTGCACTTCGGCTTCACCGACTTTGGCGCCAGCCCAATAAGCGCCATAGCGCAGCGGTTCGGCGGCCTGGGCGTTCTGGAAACCCGCGCCGGCCAGCACCAGCCAAAGGAGCGCGTGGGGGGAGATGCGGGTAGGTGTCGGACAAGATTGGCGCATACAGCTTGGTGCCAAGGTTCAAAAGTCGAGGATAGCTTAGCCTGCGGGACTGAATCCATGCTGAATCCGGCCTGCAGGACAAAAGAGGCCCCTGCTGTATAATGCGCGCCGCACTGCCCAGGTGTTGAAACTGGTAGACAAGCAGGATTTAGGTTCCTGTGTCCTCGCGGCGTGTGGGTTCGAGTCCCACCCTGGGCACCATCAGTGCCGCAGCCGGCATCAGCCGTCTGCCACCAGCGTGTTTCCACGCCAATAGAAACCTCGAAGAACAGCATCTTGGAGTCGAGTAGCGTTTATTGACGTGCACTCGCAACCAGCTCAGCCAATCCGGGTAATCGAGTCTGCTGATCGAAGCCAAGGTGGCTCAGGTGGTCTGTGTCAGTGTGGGAAAGTCCCGGAATTAGTTGAGCATTGGGCTCTCGTGTTGAATACCTGTTCGGGTTGGTCGAAAAGCTCGCGGATCTAGCTGCGACAGCATTTGTCGCTCGGCCGTCATAAGCTTGATGGCATAGCGAATGGTTGAGGGATGCGCTGTACCTCACTGCGGACCACGCATTTGATTCAGATCAAGATCGTGACTGAGAATTGTGAACAAGACTTTTGAGGA
>SKXG01000320.1 GCA_007128525.1 Pseudomonadales bacterium
ACAATGCGGTCGAACATCAGCATTGGCGGCAGCGGCAGTTGCGCGTTGCCGGGCCCGAATAGGTCCCCCTTGGCACAGCGGATCAGGTCCTCATACGGGTAGCTGTTCTTTCTGTCTGCATCATCCATGTTCTTCGCCTGTACATGACCCTGGCAGGCACTGCATTCCTGACGCGCACTGGCCAGAGACGTTGCGTGCAATACCTGCCGTTTGTCGCGCCAACCGGGGCACGCTTTAAGAGGCGGCAAAAATACACGGCTGGAACGCGTTGGGCAAACCGGATTATGGGCGTGCAGTGCCATGGTACACGGATCTATAGGGGGCCGCCCCCAAGCCGCACAGGCTCAGCAGACACCCAACGTGCGCCTTCCAAGCCATGATAGAAGCCATTGCAGTAGGGCGCCGTCAGGCTATCGGCCTGCATTGTTTCCAGTGCCGCGCCGGGACTGAGTTTCCCGGTCAGGACCCCGGCCGCCGCTGACAGCGCGGTCATGGTCCCGCGGGATTGGGGAGAGATCCGAAAATGGCTGATGCCCAGCTGCTGCAGATCCGGCAACAGGTCGATCAGATTCAGACAACCGTGAGACAGTGTCTGGATGCCGTTCACCGTCAGGAAATCTTCGTCGTCGAGGGTGCGAACGGCCAGACCATCCGGATCCTGGTCACAGACAAACTGACAGTTGACCTTGTCCAGGCCGTGGACACGGGCATGGTAGCAACGGGCCGACAGCGCCAGTGGCACACGCCCATGCACGTAGACCTCCAGGGACTGTTGCTGCGCCGCGGCTGCCGCGCCCAGCGCCTCCAGGGCCGTCCTGGGCAGCTCCGGGGGCAGGCTGCAGTGATGGATACCCAGGTCTGCCAGAAATTGCAGACTGGCTTCGTTGTAGATGTTCAGGAAGGGGCCGGCGCAGAAAGTGCCTGCTGCAACAGGCTCGCGCAGGGCCATCAATGCACTCAGATCGTTGACTTCCACCGTCAGCGCGCTTTCCTGTAGCAGCGGGCCAGTCGTTGTTTCATCGGCTTGGTGCAGGTCGCGGACCAGGGCGTGGATGGCCTGCTGCTCACGCCGGTTCATGACCAGCGCAAGCGTACTGAGGCGGACTGCCTTGCCAGCCCGCTGCAGACGCTCGATGACCGCCGGCAGGTGCGGATCAAAGAAGGGCTGGCGCTTGGAGCAGACCACCTCGCCCAGGTACACAATGTCCACCGGCGCCTCATCGGCGATTCTGAAGTAGAAATCCCGCCAGTGCTCCGCTGGCCAGTTAAACAGTACCGGACCCAGCGTCAGCCTGGCTGCGTTCGCCGTCATAGAGCCCCCACTATTGCCAACGGCGCTGGTACGCGCCCTGGGTCTGGGTGCCGCCTTCGCTGAGCGCAGCCAGCGCCTGTACCGGCATGGGCTGGCCCGCGCTGAGCGCGTCCAACGCCGCCCGGAACGCGCCGACCACCTGGCTGACATAAGCCCGGCTGCGCTGACGGCCTTCAATCTTGAAGCCCTGCACGCCGGCAGCGACCAAGGCCGGCAAAAGCGCATCGGCGTTCAGACTGACCGGGTCCTCAAACACATAGTCGGTGACAGTGCCGACCCGGAACCGGCCCTTGCACAGCGTCGGATACCCGGCCGGCTCGTCTGGCGCAAAGCGGTTGATGGTGAAATCACCCAGTCGCGACACCATGGCCGCCGGCTCGTCCCGGTAGCTGACATGACTGGCCGGAGAACAGACCCCCTGCATGTTGGGCGACTGGCCAGTGCAATAGGAGGACAGCGCACAACGGCCTTCCGCCATCACACAAAGTCCTCCATAGACAAATACTTCCGTTTCCACCGTCACCGCCTGCGTCAGTCGTTCAACTTCGGCCAGGGTCAGCACCCGGGGCAGTACCACCCGGCGCACATTGAAGTGCCGCTGGTAAAACGCGATGGCTGCCGGATTCGACGCGCCTGCCTGCACCGACAGGTGCAACCTGAGGTCGGGATAGTGTTTGGCGGCATGCGCGGCCACGCCCAGATCGGCCACGATGGCCGCATCGACGCCAAGGTCATTGGCCAGAGCCAACGCATTGTGCCAAGGCGCCAGCCCACCGGCCCGGGCAAAGGTGTTGATGGCCAGAAACAGCTTGGCGCCACGAAACCTGGTATAGGCACGGGCATCTTGCAACTCACGCGGACTGAAGTTCAGACCCGGAAAATTCCGCGCATTGGTGTCATCCTGCAGGCCGACATAAATTGCATGGGCACCGGCATCGACCGCAGCGTGCAGTGCGGCTGGCGTCCCCGCTGGACACACCAGCTCGGACCCTGTGCCCACCGACTCCGCTGATTGTCCGGGTTCAGACATGCGCTGACCTCCTATGGCCGGTCTCACCGTGACCGATGTCAGCACCGGCGTTGGCAGACGATCGCGGATCAGTGTTCCCGGTCAGATGGGTCACTGCCGACAATGCGGCAGCTGCCAGCCCGGAGCGTTTAAGCAACCACCACAGCTGTCGCCGCCCGAATCCGATGGGCCCGGACAACAGCCCGAAGCATTGATCAATCTCAGCCGCCAGCTGCATCTCTTCCGCATCCACGGCATTGCGCAGTGCCAGCACGGCCTGAGTGTCTCCGGCAATGCTGAGGGCGCGGCTGAAGAACAGCGCATCCCCGTCAAGCTGGCCATCGACCATCGCCACCAAATCCGGCAAGGCACCGCTAACGCAGGCATCCCAGTCCGACGCATCCACTGCCGACACCCAGGCCAACGCCAGCGTCGGTGCCTGCTGTGATGGTCGCATCAAGAAACCCACGGGCAGATCTCTGGGCTTTAGCCAGAACCTGGACTCAGCATAGCGCCCCAGGCGGGTCGTCAGATCCGGGTGGCGTTGAATCAGTCTGGCAAAGCACGGTGACAGCACCGCTTCGCTGACACCGCGCAGATGCCGCGCACTGCGCCGGGCAAGTCGATTAGAGACCAGTGATGCCGGAAATAATGCACTCATGTTGACCGCAGTCCGGGCTTCGAAAGCATGGCGCAGCTTCGCACAGCCCGGGAGGGCCGGGTCATGATGCCCATCAAGGCCGGGCCCGGCATTTTCGTCTGTAGTGCGCGCATGTTTGCCCAGCCCTCGCGCATGCAGTCCCTGCCCGCGTTTCTGCGCTTTCTCGAGCGACAGGGCGAGCTGTGCCGTATTGACACGCCGGTGGCCACAGCGCTGGAGATGACAGAGATACAGCGGCGTGTACTTGCACAGCAGGGTCCGGCGCTGCTGTTTACGCAGCCGAAACTGCCAGACGGGCGCATCAGCCCGGTGCCCGTTGTGACCAATCTGTTCGGCACGGCCAAACGGGTGCGCTGGGGCCTGTCGCCCCGAGAAGAGACGGTGCAGCAGATCGCCGAACGGCTGGCCTGGCTGCGCCAGCCCGAAGCCGGCAATGGCCTGGCACAGACCCTGCGAGATGCGCCGCTGCGCGAGGTGCTGGCAATGCGTCCACGTCTGCAGCGCCGGGCGCCTGCTCAGCAGGTGGTGCTGCGTGGCGAGCAGATCGACCTGAGGTCATGGCCGATCATGCAGTGCTGGCCGGATGAACCCGCCCCTTTGCTGACCTGGCCAGCAGTCATCACGCGGCCCCCGGATGATCCCCGGCCCACCGCCTGCAATGTCGGCATCTACCGGATGCAGGTGACCGGACCACGTACCGCGCTGGTGCGCTGGCTCGCGCATCGTGGCGGTGCCCAGCACTTTCAGGCCTGGCAGCGTCTGGGCAGGGACATGCCGATGGCCGTTGCAGTGGGTCTGGACCCCGGTACCCTGCTGTCAGCCGTCACACCGGTTCCGGAGACGCTGTCCGAATATCAGTATGCGGGTCTGCTGCGCCATGAACGTCTGGGTCTGGTCCGAGCCCGGACGGTTCCGATACTGGTGCCCGCGGAAGCCGAGATCATTCTGGAAGGCTATGTATCGGCAACGGAGACAGCGCCGGAGGGTCCCTATGGCGACCACACCGGTTACTACAACGACGTGGAACAGTTCCCAGTGTTTCATCTGACCGCGATCACCCATCGCCGGCAGCCCCACTATCTGTCGACCTTTACCGGCAGAGCACCTGACGAACCCGCCGTCATCAGCGGCGTCATGAACGACCTGGTCCTGCCGCTGTTGCGCAAGCAGTTTCCCGAAGTGGTCGACTTCTGGCTGCCGCCGGAAGCCTGCTCCTACCGCATCGCTGTGGCCTCAATTCGCAAGCGCTATCCGGGTCAGGCCAGACGCCTGATGCTGGGTCTCTGGTCCTGGCTGCCGCAGTTCAGCTACACCAAGCTGCTGATTCTGGTTGATGATGACATCGACTGCCGCAGCTGGCATGACGTGATGTGGGCCGTCGCTACACGTATGGACGCATCGCGTGATCTGCTGCGGATTGATGATACGCCCATCGATTATCTGGACTTCGCTTCGCCCAAGGCCGGTCTGGGCGGTAAGCTGGGCATTGACGCGACCCGCAAGCTGCCGCCGGAAACCGACCGGGCCTGGGGTCAGACATTGACAATGGACGCTGCGACCCGGCAGCGCATCGACGAACTGTGGCCAGAACTGGGGCTGCACTTCCCGGAGCCCACATGCAACGGTTGATCCTGGGTATCAGCGGCGCATCCGGCGCCATCTATGGCCGACGCCTGCTGGAACTGACGCAGGCGCTGCCCGTGGAAACGCATCTGATTCTAACGGCATCAGCCGGCCGCACACTCAGTCACGAACTGGATCTGCAGCCTGAAAGGCTGGCGGAACTGGCTGATGTCTGGCATGACAACGAAAACGTCGGCGCCGGCCCGGCCAGCGGCAGCTTTCGGGCACTGGGCATGATCGTCGCACCCTGTTCGATTCGAACGCTCAGCGCCATTGCCTACAGCCAAGCTGCCAACCTGCTGCAACGCAGCGCAGATGTCATGCTCAAGGAACGCCGCCCGCTGATTCTGCAGGTGCGGGAGACCCCACTGCATCTCGGCCACCTTCGCGCCATGACACAAGCCACCGAGTGCGGCGCCATCATCGCACCACCGGTGCCCGCCTTCTATCAGCATCCGACCAGCCTTGACGACATGGTGACCCAGACCTGCGCCAGGCTGCTTGGTCTGGTCGGACTGGACACACCAGCGCTGCGCCGCTGGACTGGGCTGCCAGTAGGCTGAGGCACTGCTGGTGGCTAATGCCCGGCTGTGTGGCTCTGGGTCAGCCAGATCATGCGCACAGCCGCCGCCACGTCGTGCAGACGCTCTCGGTCCATCTCCTGCGCAGTATCGACCGCGCAAACGAGTGGATACTTCAGGTTCAGGCCGTGACCACGCGCAAGCTGCGCCTCCAGCACAGTCAGATCGGCTTCGGACGGATCCTCCCCGGCCCGTGCTCGCGCTTCGATGCGCTGCCGGAGCACGTCAGGCGGCGCCTGCGCATACACAATGGCCCAGGGCGTGCCGCAGGTATGCGCAAGCTCAATGAACGCCATGCGCCGCGTCCCGTCGAGAAAACTGGCATCGACAATGCAATGCACACCAGCCCGCAACAATGCAGCCGCGTGCTCGGCAAGCAGCGCATAGACTTTCCCCGTACGCGATGCGCTGTACAGGCCCTGGTTCAGACCTGAACCAGAGGATTCCACCGGCCCCATACCGAACAGACGCCTGCGTTCGCGATCGGCGCAGAGCCGGACACCGGGCAAGACCCCAACCAACCGTTTGGACAGCCAGGACTTGCCGGAGCCGGAATAACCACAGGTCATCAACAGGCCGGGCGCCTTGTGCATGGCCCACAGCTCAGCCAGGTGCAGATGCGCATTAAAGGCCTTGCGTGCCAACCGCCGACCGGCTTCATCATCACTCTGGGTCAACCGCAGCGCCGCCACTTTGGCCCGCACCATGGCCCGATACACCAGATAGAAGTCGAGCAATCCGGCACCCGCATAGTCGCCACTCTCGGCGAGATAAGCGTCCAGCAGCGAGAAAGCCAAGTCCTTGCGCTTGTGATGCAGGCAGTCCATGACCAGAAAAGCCAGGTCGCTGATCGGATCGATCCAACGCAGCGCCGGATCGAATTCGATACAGTCGAAGGCGCGCACGGCGCCGTCCTCCCAATACAGATTACCCAGGTGCAGGTCGCCGTGACAGGCGCGAATCCAGCCATCGCGATAGCGTGCTTCCAGCAGGGGTTTGAGCGCCTCATAACGCGACGCCGTCCAGCGCTGCAGGCTGTCCAGCCGCGTCAGTTCCTCCGCAGACGCCTGCCGACCAAGCGCGGCTCGCAGCTGCTTGAAATTCTCATTCATCGGCGCGAGCAGTTGCTCCGGCGCCCCATAAGCGCCGGCGCTTGCTGCGGGCTGCTGCTGATGGATGCGTGCCAGCTCAACGCCGAAAGCCTGCAGATCAGCCGATTTCAGGGTCGCCAGTCGGGCCAGCAGCTCGGCATCGGGCGGGAAGCGGCGCATCAGCACGCCCGGCTCCATGTCCGCCGGCCAGCTGTCGTCATCACGGGCCAGCGCCTCGTCCGCCAACAGCGTCTCGAGCTGATATCCGTCTGCTGTCGGCTGCAGCATAACCAGGCCCAGGTACAGGTCCGGCGCGAAAGCCTGATTGCCACGCAACTCTTCGAGGCAAAAATGACGCCGCCGCCGGGCCTCGGAGAAGTCCAGAAACCCGAGGTCTACCGGCTTCTTGAACTTGTACGCCCGGTCTGCCGTCAGCAAGACCCAGGACACATGGGT
>SKXG01000212.1 GCA_007128525.1 Pseudomonadales bacterium
CAGCATATTGCTGCCGGTCAGCACGTCCGATGACGTTTCCCGCGTGCCGGAGAGCGGTGGTCTCGTGCGCGACACCGGAAACGGTCAGGTGCAGCAGGATCCTGATGCTACGGTGGGCACGCAGACTCAGCCAACGCTGTACCAGACAGCTGTTAATGGCACGGCCAATGTCAGTGAACTGGCGGCAGTGGCTGCGGGCAATGGTCTGCAATCGGGTGTGCCGCAACCGCGCACTGGCAGTGTGGAGGCAGTGGCTGAAGTTGCCACGCCAATGTCCGTTTCACTGACCCCGCAGGCCTCAGGTCAGGCCTCAGCGACGGCAGCGGATGGCTCAGTTGGATTGAGCGGTGGCTTCACCACGGTGCGCACCTTCGACACCCTGGATGTGTCGGCGGCAGATGGGGCATTCAGCTTCCAGTTGCCCGCAGATACCTTCCAGCACAGCGATGACAACGTGGCGCTGAACATCTCGGCCGAACTGGCCGATGGCAGTCCGCTGCCGGAGTGGCTGCGCTTCGATCCGTCACAACTGCGGTTCGAAGGCAGTGCCCCGCAGGGTCAGCAAGACCTGGAGATCGTTGTCATCGCGCGCGACAGTGCCGGTGATGAGGCCTTCACGCGGTTGTCGCTGAGCTTCAGCAGTGAAGGCGCCAGCGTGGAGTCGGTGGACTGAGCGCTGTCCACAACTGAGTCTGGGCTTAAATAGCGGCCGCATCCTGACAGGGTGCGGCCGTTTTTTTATGCTGGGGTCTCTGTATGCTTAAAGGCCATACAACGCATACAAGTCACCAGTCAGCGGCGCTCTGGTCGGCCAGGGACGCTTACCAAAGGAGGCAGCCTAGATGTCGTCCTATCACCTCGAGCGGCTGTTTGCGCCACGTAGCGTGGCTCTGGTGGGCGCCAGTCCGAAGTCCGGCTCGGTCGGTCGGGCTATCCTTGAAAATCTCTACAGTGCCGGCTTTCAAGGCCTCATCTGGGCGGTCAACCCAAAGTATGCAGACATCGACGGTGTACAGACGCACGCGTCACTTGCGGCGCTGCCGGAAGCGCCGGATCTGGTGATACTGGTCACCCCGCCTGCAACCATTCCCGCGCTGATCGATGAGGCGGCGGCCTGCGGCGCGGCGGCAGCTATCGTGATTTCCGCCGGTCTGGGTCATGGGCCCGGTTCCATTGCCGACGATGTCCGCCAACGCGCGCACCGTCTTGGGTTGCGCCTGATCGGGCCGAACTGTCTGGGTGTGATTTCGCCGGCGGCGCGGTTGAACGCAAGCTTTTCGGCCCATATGCCTGCCGCCGGCTACCTGGCTTTGATCTCACAGTCCGGCGCCATTGTGGCTGGGCTGGTTGAATGGGCGGTCAGTCAGGGCATCGGTTTCAGCGGCATTACCTCGATGGGTGATCAGTTGGATGTCGATTTCGGAGATCTGCTTGATTACCACGCCATGGATCGCTCAACCCGCGCGATTCTGTTGTATATGGAGTCGGTTAAAGACCCACGCAAATTTATTTCAGCCGCGCGGGCCGCAGCGCGTGCCAAACCTGTTGTTGTGGTGAAGGCCGGCAGGCATGCCGAGGGTGCCGCTGCAGCCCGCACACACACCGGCGCGCTGGCCGGCGCTGATGATGTATTCGATGCGGTGTTCCGGCGCACCGGTTTGTTGCGCGTTCACTCACTCGATGAGCTGATTGCTGCTGCGCAGACGCTGGCGAGGGTACCGTCAATGCCCGGTGACCGACTCGCCATCATGACCAACGGTGGTGGCCTGGGCGTGTTGGGCATTGACCGTCTGTTGGACCTCGGTGGCACACCGGCCGAACTCAGTAAAGAAACGCTGGCAGCACTTGACGCCTGTCTGCCGCCTAACTGGTCACGTGCCAATCCCATTGACATCATCGGCGATGCAGATCCGGACCGCTATGAAAAGGCGCTGGAGGTATTGCTGGCGGCATCCGAAATTGATGCCGTACTGTTGCTGAACATCTCAACGCGATTGGCGCGCTCGATCGATTCAGCGCACCGAGTGGCGGAGGTCGTGACACGTCACCGTCGGAAGCACTACCCGGGTAAACCGGTGTTGCCCGCATGGGTCGGTGATGATCCTGCGGCAGTGGATGCCTTTGTTCAGGCTGGCATGCCGCACTATCACACTGAAGCCGATGCGATCAGCGGGTTTATGCATCTGACCGGACATGCAGCGGCCCAGAAACGCTTGATGCAGACACCGCCGGCCATGCCGGCAGATTTCCAACCGGATCACAATGGCGCGCTGGCAGCGCTGCAGTCGGCAGCGGCGGAAGCGCGCAGCTGGTTGAATCCTCTGGAGGCAGCGGCGCTGCTGACTGCCTACGGCATTCCGGTACTGCCGGTGTCAGTTGCTGAGAATGCGGATCAAGCCGTTGCGTTTGCGAAACCCTGGTTGATTGAGGGCGGGGCGGTCGCGCTGAAGATTCATTCCAGCGACATTCAGCACAAGTCTGACGTCGGTGGCGTCATGCTGAATCTCGGCACCGCAGAGGATGTCCGGCAGGCGGCTGTTGCAATTCTCGAGCGTGCCGCTTCCCAGCGTCCTTCCGCCCGAATTCAGGGCGTTCTGGTGCAGCCTATGTTCCAGCGAAGTACGCCAGCGGTGCGGCAGGATGGCGGTCAGGTCCAACCCTCTGCGCCCAGGGAGCTGATCGCGGGTATAGCGAACGATGCCTGCTTCGGACCCGTCATCCTGTTCGGGCAGGGCGGCACCGCCGTGGAAGTGATTCGTGACAAAGCGCTGGCACTGCCGCCGCTGGACCTGCAGTTGGCGGAAGATTTGATTGCTCAGACACGGATCAGCCGGTTACTCGATGCCTATCGCAACGTTCCGGCCGCAGACCGTGGAGCGGTAGCCCGCACGCTGGTACGGCTGGCCCAGATGGCCGTCGAGTTGCCAGTGGTATGTGAGCTGGACATCAACCCGCTGTTGGCCGATGAACAGGGTGTGGTGGCCATTGATGCCAGGGTTCAGCTTGATCTCGGGGAAGCGCCGCAGGTTGTCCATGATCATCCGCGCCTGGCGATCCGGCCATACCCGGCACATTGGGTGAAGCAACTGCAGTTGCGGGATGGTCAGAAGATTCTGGCCCGTCCGGTTCGGCCTGAGGATGAACATCTGTACGACGACTTCTTCACGGCGGTAACGGCTGAAGACATGCGATTGAGATTTTTCTCGTCAGCTCGGCAGTTCAGCCACAGCTTTATTGCTCGGCTGACGCAGCTCGACTACGCCCGCAGTATGGCTTTCGTGGCGCTGCGGCAAATGCAGGGTGACCTGGCTGGTGTCGCGCGCATGCATGCTGATGCCGATTACCGGCGTGCGGAAGTGGCAGTGCTGGTCCGCTCTGATCTTAAGGGGCAGGGTCTCGGTCTGGCGCTGATGCGCATGATGCTCGACTACCTCCGCGAGGAAGGTATCGAGGATGTCTATGGTCAAGTGCTCACGGATAACCGATTGATGCTGGATATGTGTCGGGATCTGGGCTTCGAACTGCGCAGGGACCCGGATCAGCGCGGCATTATGGATGTGACCTTGCGCCTTCAGTCCGCAGCTCCCTGACGGGCAGATTCGGCGGCAGCCACATGCTGCTTCACCGCAACAAAGCTGTCTGGTGTGACCGAGATGCTGTCGATGCCGCAGTCCACCAGATAGCCGGCAAACGCCGGATGATCGCTGGGGGCCTGCCCGCAAAGCCCGACCCGGACGCCGGCCTCATGAGCCGATTTGATAACGGTGCTGATCATCCACTTCACGGCATCGTCCTGTTCATCGAACAGCTCAGCCAGTGTGGCTGAGTCACGATCCACCCCCAGCGTGAGCTGGGTCAGATCGTTGCTGCCGATGGAGAAGCCGTCGAAGCGCTTGGCAAAGTCAGACGCCAGCACCACATTGGACGGAACCTCACACATGACATAGACCTCAAGGCCTTCCTGGCCGCGCACCAGGCCCTCTTCCGCCATGACGGCCAGCACGCGATCTGCTTCCTTGACCGAACGGCAGAACGGAATCATGACCTTGACGTTGTCCAGTCCCATCTGTTCGCGCAGCTGGCGGATGCCGCGGCACTCCAGCGCGAAACCGTCCCGATAGGCATCCGAGTAATAGCGCGATGCACCGCGGAAACCCAGCATGGGGTTTTCTTCCTGCGGCTCGAACGCGGCGCCGCCGATCAGGTTCGCGTATTCGTTGGTTTTGAAGTCACTCATCCGAACGATAACCGGGTGCGGATATGCCACGGCTGCAATGCGGGCAAGACCCTGCGCGAGGCGGTCGACAAAATAGGTCACGGGATCGGCATAGCCCTTCGTCAGGCGACGGATCAGGCGCTGACTCTTGCGATCGACCTGTTCCGGATGCAACAGGGCCATCGGATGGATGCGGATGTGATTGCTGATCACAAACTCCATGCGCGCCAGGCCAACGCCGTCAGCGGGCAGCCGCCACCAGTTCAGCGCGGCCGCCGGACTGGCCAGGTTCAGCATGACTTTGGTGTCGGTGGACGGAATCTCGCTGAGGTCGATGTCCTGGACCGTGATGGTGGCTTCGCCATCGTAAACAAAACCCTGATCGCCCTCTGCGCAGGACACGGTCACCACTTGTCCGCCCTTGAGCGTCTCGGTGGCTTTTCCGGTGCCGACGACGGCTGGCAGACCAAGCTCACGGCTGACAATGGCGGCATGCGAGGTGCGCCCGCCATGGTCGGTCACAATGGCGGCGGCCCGCTTCATGACCGGGACCCAGTCGGGGTCCGTACTGGTGGTAACCAGAACAGCGCCGTCGACGAAGCGTTCAATGTCGGCGGCCTTGCGAATCACACAAACCGGGCCACTGACGGCGGCCGCGCCGATGGCCAGGCCGCGTAGCAGGCGCGGGCCGCGGTTACCGAGCTGCCAGGTGCGCAGCCGGCCGCGGTCGCGGCCGGACTCGATGGTTTCGGGTCGGGCCTGGACAATGTAGAGCGGTCCTTCCCGGCCATCGCGCGCCCACTCGATGTCCATCGGCATGCCGTAGTGCTGTTCAATCACCTGCCCCCAGCGCGCCAGCTGCAGGGCTTCGTCATCACTGAGCACGTATCTGGCGCGTTCCGCCGCTGTGGTCGGACGGTTCTGGGTGGGTGGTTCGCGGTTGGTCAGCAGGTCTTTACGGCTAAGCCGGCGGTACACCATCTTTTGTGCTTTGCTGCCCAGCTGGCGATCGATGATGGGGATGCGGGCCCGGTCCTGGAGCAACGGCTTGAACACCAGATGCTCGTCCGGGTTCACCGTGCCCTGCACCACGTTTTCACCCAGGCCCCAGGCGGCGGTGATGCGCATGACCTTGTCGAATCCGGTCTCGGTGTCGATGGTGAACATGACGCCGGCGCCACCCTGGTCGGCGCGCACCATCTGCTGCACACCCACCGACAAGGCCACTTTCATGTGGGCGAAGCCGCGTGACTCGCGATAGCTGATCGCACGATCAGTGAACAAAGACGCCAGGCAGTGCTGGCAGGCCGCAAGCAACGCGTCCACGCCGCGGATGTTCAAGAAAGAGTCGTGCTGGCCGGCGAAGCTGGCATCGGGCAGATCTTCGGCGGTGGCGCTGGAGCGCACGGCGACGGCCAGTTGCCGTTTTCCGGCGCGGCGCGACAATGCCCGATAGGCGTCGGCGACCGCTGCTGTCAGGTCATCGGGCCAGCTCGCGTCGAGCACCAGCTGACGCAAGCGGGCGCCTACCTTGGCCAGATTGCGCATGTCGGGCTGCAGGTCATCCAGCGCACCTTGCAGTTGCGCGTGCAGGTCGTTGCTGTGGATAAAGTGCCAGTAGGCAGTGGCGGTCAGCGCGAAGCCATCAGGAACCCGCAGATCCTCTTTGCCGGCCAGCGTGCGGATCAACTCGCCGAGCGAAGCGTTCTTGCCGCCGACCTCGGCCAGGCGTTCGCTGCCAAGCTCGTCGAACGGCAGGATCAGGGTGTCAGCGGTCGTCACAGCATCGGCTCCCTGGCGATATCGGGTTACCTTGAGTCTATCGCAGCTCTGGCAACATACGTATTAGTCCCAGGCTGCATGGTCCCAGGGTGCGGTGGCTCTGAGAAGGTGCGGCGGTGCTGAGAACTCGGAGTTCTATAAAGGTGTGTTGAGAAGTTGGTGCCTGGGGTCGGAATCGAACCGACACTCTGTTACCAGAACCAGATTTTGAGTCTGGCGCGTCTACCAGTTTCGCCACCCAGGCCAGGGGCTGGAAAGGCGCCGAAGGTTAGCCCAAGGTCCGGGGGCGGTCAATCCAGGGGCGCGCAATCGGCAAGGGTCGCGGCGTTGCGTGGCCTCGAGGCCGCCGCTAGACTGCGCGTCCTTTCTCGCCCTGGTCGGTAAAGCCATGGTCCTGTCCGCCAAGGATTTCCACTTCGATCTGCCGGAAGCGCAGATCGCGCAGACACCGCCGCCCGAGCGGAGTCAGAGCCGTCTGCTGGTACTCGATCCGGCAGCTGACGCGATCCATCATGCGCAGTTTCGCGACTTGCCGGCCTGGCTGCGCCCCGGTGACCTGCTGGTGCTGAACGATACCCGGGTCGTGCCGGCACGCCTGCGTGCGCGCAAGGACAGCGGCGGGGCGGTGGAGCTGTTGCTGGAGCGGCTTGAGGACGCGCATCAGGGGCTGTTTCAGGCGCGTGCCAGCAAGGCGCTGAAA
>SKXG01000357.1 GCA_007128525.1 Pseudomonadales bacterium
GATAAAGGGGTCCGCCTTGCGGTGCCGGGCGACATAATCAACAAAGGTCTGACCCTGTTCGTTGACGGCATCGAGCTGGTGGCCGTCGGCAATGAAGAAGCCGATAAAGCGTTCGAAGTCGAAATCGCGCATGCTCTGATAGGCGTGTAGCAGCAACTGGAAGTCGGCATCACCGGGCAGCCGGCTGGTGTCTTTCTGCAGGAAACTCCGAACGCGCTCGTCGCTCCAAACCTCATCGGTAACGGCGGCTTTGTCGCGCTTTTTTGGTGCGGCCGCCGGCTGAGCGGCGCCAGTCTTTGCGTCTGTCATGATTTGGCCATGATCCGGAAAAGGCGCCTATGATACGCGATGGCCGGGCCATTCCCAACGCGCCGGTAGCAATAAGCATATGCTGTGGGGGCACAAGTGATTATTCATAAAGTGAATCAGGTTCCATCTATAACACGCTGAAAAAATTGATAAATTGATGGGGGCGCCGATTCGAGCTAGAATGCGGCGCTGAGTCGGAGGAGTCCTTTGAGCGCATCCAACAGTCTTTCCGTCAGCGCGCCTTTGCGCGAGGTGGCGCTGATCGCATTGCTGGCCCTGGCCCTGTTTCTGGTGCTGGCGCTGGTGTCCTATTCTGCCACGGACCCGGCCTGGTCCTATCGAGGCACCGGTCTGGAGGTCAATAACCTGGTGGGTCGCAGTGGCGCCTGGGTTTCCGACGTGCTGTTCTCGCTGTTTGGCTTCAGCGCTTACTTGTTGCCGGCTGCGTTGCTGGTTGGTGCGATTCAGGTGTTGCGGCTGCGGCAATGGGTCTGGGCCCTGATCCTGCTGCGCTGGTCCGGCTGGCTGCTGCTGCTGATCGCGGGTTGCCTGCTGTTGCGCCTGCATGTCACGGCAACGGGTACACTGCCGGCCGGCCCGGGCGGCATGTTGGGAGACTGGCTGACGCAGGCCGGCCTGCCGGTGTTCAACTGGGTCGGGCTGACGTTGCTGGCTCTGGTGGCATTCACCATCGGCAGCCAGGCGGCCTTTGCGTTCTCCTGGGTACAGGTGGCGGAGCGTACGGGGCGTTTGCTGTATGCGTTGACCGGTCTGTGCATCCAGTTTTTTGACCGCCACTACGACAAGCTCATGCACCGCCGCGCCGAGCGACGCGATGCCCGCTACAAGCGCGCCACGCGCAAGGCCGCACTGAAAACCGAGCAGGCCGCCCGCGAAACCCGCAAGGCGCCAGAGATTCAGGCGCCGGCAGCGCGAGAGATCAAGCCGCGGCCGGTGCAAAAGGCCCTGTTCAAGGTCAAGCCCACCGAAGGCCTGCCGGACTTCGACCTGATGGACGATGGCGAAAACGACCCCAAGGCCGGCTACTCCAAGGAGTCGCTGGAGGCCATGTCCCGCCTGCTGGAGATCAAGCTCAAGGACTTCGGCATCGAGGCCGAGGTGGAATCGGTACTGCCCGGGCCGGTCATCACACGCTTTGAGATTCAGCCTGCGCCCGGTGTCAAAGTGAGCCGCATCAGCGCGCTGGCGAAGGATCTGGCCCGCTCGCTGGCGGTGATCAGTGTGCGCATCGTTGAAGTCATTCCGGGCAAGTCCGTGGTCGGCATTGAAGTGCCGAACGAGGACCGGGCGATCGTACGCCTGAAAGACCTGATCGTGTCCGAGACCTACCAAAATGCGAAGTCGCCGCTGACACTGGCGCTGGGACAGGACATCGGTGGTGAGCCTGTGGTCGCGGACATCAGCCGCATGCCGCACCTGCTCGTCGCCGGGACCACCGGCTCGGGCAAGTCGGTGGGCGTCAACGCGATGCTGCTGAGCATTCTGTACAAGGCCACGCCGGAAGAGGTGCGGCTGATTCTGGTCGACCCGAAGATGCTGGAACTTTCGGTTTACGAAGGCATTCCACATCTGCTGGCACCTGTGGTCACCGACATGAAGGAGGCGGCACAGGCCTTGAACTGGTGTGTCGCCGAAATGGAGCGCCGCTACAAGCTGATGTCGCACATGGGTGTGCGCAATCTGGCCGGATTCAATCGCAAGGTGCGCGAGGCCAGTGAGCCCATTCCGGATCCATTGTGGCCGAAGGATGCCGAAGAGCCGGCGCCGGGCCTGACCACGTTGCCGATGATCGTCGTCGTCATTGATGAATTTGCCGACATGATGATGGTCGTAGGCAAGAAAGTGGAACAGCTCATTGCCCGTGTCGCACAGAAAGCCCGGGCGGCGGGCATCCATCTGGTGCTGGCGACGCAACGCCCGTCGGTCGACGTCATCACAGGTCTGATCAAGGCCAATATCCCCAGCCGGATCAGCTTTCAGGTGTCGTCCAAGGTGGATTCCCGCACCATTCTCGATCAGGGCGGCGCAGAACAACTGTTGGGCCATGGCGACATGCTGTATCTGCCACCGGGAACGGCGCTGCCGGTTCGTATCCACGGTGCATTCGTCTCCGATGACGAGGTGCACCGGGTTGTGGCCGACTGGAAGCAGCGCGGTGACGTCGAGTACCTGATCGACTTTGGTGACGACAACGTCAGCTTCAGCGATTTGCTGTCCGGCACGGACGGTGGCGAGAACGGCAGCGCAGAACAGGAAGACCCGTTGTATGATGAGGCCGTCGGCTTTGTGCTGGACTCCCGTCGGGCGTCGATCTCTGCCGTCCAGCGCAAGCTGCGTGTGGGCTACAACCGTGCGGCGCGGCTGATTGAAGCCATGGAGGAGGCCGGTGTGGTTTCTTCCATGAACAGTAACGGCTCAAGAGAAGTACTGGTGCCCAAACGTGATTGAAACTTTCAAGCGAACCGCCGTCCTGACCATGCTGCCACTGCTGCTCGTCAGTCTGAGTGGCCTGGCCAAGGAGTCCCCTGAAGATGCCGCCGCCCACCGGCTGGTGGAACGCCTGTCACCAGTGGAAACCCTGCAGGCTGACTTCAGCCAGGTGCTGATGGATTCAAGGCTCCAGGTGCAGCAGGAAGCGTCCGGGCGATTTCACATTGCCAGGCCGCTGCGTTTTCGCTGGGAAGTGGATGCGCCTTATGCCCAGCTGGTCGTCACTGATGACAAGCACCTGTACGTCTATGATCCAGATCTGATGCAGGTCAATGTGGAGCCGCTTGACGAGGCACTGGCAGGTACGCCAGCGCTGATTCTGGCGGGTGATCCCGCCGAGATCGTGGGCGAGTTCGATGTATTGCATTACCAGGAAGACAACGGAGACCGCTTCAGCCTCTTTCCCAAGGCTGCGGACTCGATGTATACGGAGCTGCGCCTGCACTTCAGCGATGATGTCCTGACCCGGCTGGAGATCCTTGATGCCATGGGCCAGCGCACCCTGGTGCAGTTGTCAGCGGTCGAGATCAATGCGCCCATAGATGCAGAACTGTTCAGCTTTGAGATCCCGCCCGATACTGATGTGATCGGAGATGTGCCCTAGTCCTTCCAACACTGAGGGCGACCTCTTTGGCGGGCCGGAGATAGATCCGGGCGCACCGCTTGCGGCGCGTATGCGGCCGCGCACGCTGGCCGAATTTTATGGTCAGAGCCACTTGCTTGGCCCGGATCAGCCCCTTGGCAAGCTGGTCGAGCAGGGGCGTTTGCACTCCATGCTGTTCTGGGGACCACCTGGCACCGGGAAGACTACCCTGGCACGGCTGCTCGCGACCGAGGCTGGCGCCAACTGGCTGAGCCTGTCGGCTGTGCTCGGCGGCGTCAAAGAGGTCCGCAGCGCGATTGATCAGGCGCGGGATGCCCAGCAGCGTGGAAAACGCACCGTGCTCTTCATCGACGAGATCCATCGCTTCAACAAGGCCCAGCAGGATGCTTTTCTGCCACACGTCGAAGCCGGCACTGTTACGCTGATCGGGGCCACGACGGAGAATCCGTCGTTCGAGGTGAACAACGCTTTGCTGTCGCGACTGCGTGTGTACGTGCTCAAGGCATTGGATGACGGCGCGCTCAGTGACATCGTGGATCAGGCGCTTGCGGATGCCGACCGGGGGCTGGGTCAGGCCAGTCTGCAGCTCAGTGATGACGGGCGGCGTCTGTTGTTGGCCGCTGCCGATGGTGATGCCCGTCGCGCACTGAACTTGCTGGATCTGGCGGCGCAGTTGACGGCGCCTGGCGGGACCATCAGCGCTGAAACAATCCGTGACGTGGCGGCGGAACGGATGCGCGCCTTCGACAACAAGGGTGAGCAGTTCTACGACCAGATCTCGGTGCTGCACAAGGCAGTGCGTGGCAGTGCGCCGGATGCCGCACTGTACTGGTTGTGTCGGATGCTCGATGGTGGCTGCGATCCGCTGTACATCGCCCGGCGCCTGGTGCGCATGGCCACGGAAGATATCGGTAACGCCGACCCCAGGGCCCTCCAGATGACACTGGCGGCCTGGGACACCTATCACCGCCTGGGATCACCGGAAGGCGAGCTGGCGCTCGCGCAGGCGGTGCTATATCTGGCCTGCGTGCCCAAAAGCAACGCCGTCTATACGGCTTACAAGGCGGCTCGGAGCCACGTCAGTGAGACCGGCAGTTATCCAGTACCGGAACGCTTTCGCAACGCCGTGACCGGGCTGATGAAAGACCTGGGCTATGGCGACGGTTACCGCTATGCCCATGACGAAGTCGACGCCTATGCTGCAGGCGAGCACTATTTTCCCGATGAGCTGCCTGAACAGCACTACTACCAGCCGGCACCACGCGGCCTGGAGCAGCGCATTGCCGAGCACCTGGCCCGTCTGCGGGCCGCAGACAGGGGTTGATCCCGGCCAGAGACCCGATTGGGTCTGGCGCGCTCAACTTGAGCGTACCGGGCAGGTTGCCTACTATGGCGCGCCCGCATCAGGCGCACAGAGACCCGCATGATTGATCCAAAGCTCATTCGCCAGGACCCCAAGGCCATCGCCGACCAGCTCGAGCGCCGCGGCTATACCTTTGATCTGGCGCGCTACCAGGCGCTTGAGGCACAGCGTCGCGAGCTGCAGATGCAGACCGAGCAGCTGCAGAACGAACGCAATGCACAGTCAAAGGACATCGGGCGACGCAAAGCGGCTGGTGAGGACATTGAACCCTTGAAGGCCAAAGTCGGTGAGCTTGGTCAGGCACTGGATGCCGCCAAAGCCAGCTTCGATGAGGTCCATGAAGCGCTTGAGGCTTTGCTGTACGAGCTGCCGAACCTGCCGGCGGAGGATGTGCCTGCCGGCAATGATGAAGACGACAACGTTGAGCTGCGCAAGTGGGGTGCACTGCCGGCGTTTGCCTTCCAGCCCAGCGATCATGTCGATCTGGGCGCCACTGGCGTGCTCGACTTCGAAGCCGCCGGCAAAGTGACCGGAGCACGTTTCGTGGTCATCCACGGCCAGCTGGCCCGGCTGCAGCGTGGTCTGACGCAGTTCATGCTTGATCTGCACAGCGGCGAGCATGGATACAGCGAAGTCTACGTACCCTATATGGTGAACAGCACATCGCTGTACGGCACCGGCCAACTGCCGAAGTTTGCCGACGATCAGTTCCAGCTCGCCGGTGAGCACGGCTATTTTCTGATTCCGACGGCCGAGGTGCCGGTAACCAATCTGTATCGTGACGAGATCGTCGATTACGACCGTCTGCCGATCCGTCATGTCTGTCACACACCCTGTTTTCGCAGCGAGGCCGGCAGCTACGGACGCGATACCCGGGGCATGATTCGGCAGCATCAATTCGAGAAAGTCGAACTGGTGCAGCTGGTGGCACCGGGACACTCCTGGCAGGCGCTGGATGAACTGACCAGTCATGCCGAAGCCGTCTTGCAAAAGCTGGAACTGCCTTATCGGGCGATGCAGCTGTGCACCGGCGATATGGGTTTTGCCGCGGCCAAGACCATCGATCTGGAAGTCTGGCTGCCGGGGCAGAGCAAGTATCGTGAGATTTCTTCGTGCAGCAACTTCCTGGATTTCCAGGCCCGGCGCATGCAGGCCCGTTTCCGCAATCCCCAAACGCTCAAACCGGAACTGCTGCATACGCTGAACGGATCCGGACTGGCCGTGGGCCGCACGCTGGTGGCGGTGATGGAGAATTATCAGGACGGCGCAGGGCGGATCGCGATCCCATCGGTACTGCAGCCCTATATGGGCGGGCAGCAACAGCTCGATCTGCGGGACTGATCAACCATGGACTATCTGCCGCTGTACCTTTCCCTGCGTGGACGACGCTGTCTGGTCGTGGGCGGTGGCGAGATCGCGCTGCGCAAACTGCAGTGGCTGGTAGAAGCCGACGCACAGGTGCGGATGGTCGCACCGGACTTCAGTCCAGAAGTGCAGGACTACGCGACCGAGCACGGCGTCGAGCTTGTTGAGCGGCCTTATCAGGATGGTGATGTGCAGGGCTGCATGCTGGTCATCGCCGCCACCGATCAGGATGCCGTCAATCGCGCTGTCTTCGAGGCCTGCGAGCAGCACAATATTTTCGTCAATACCGTGGACGATCAGGCGCTGTGCACCGCGATATTTCCGGCCATCATCCGCCGCGATCCGGTGTTGATATCTGTCTCAACCGGTGGTGCATCGCCGACGCTCGCACGCCTGATCCGGGGCTGGATCGAGACGGCACTGCCCGCGGGTCTTGGTCAGCTCGCTGAGTTTTCCGGTCGCCTGCGTGACAAAGTCCGGCAGCGCTTTGCCAGCATGGGTGAACGCCGTCAGTTCTGGGAAGATCTTGCTGC
>SKXG01000175.1 GCA_007128525.1 Pseudomonadales bacterium
ATCTGGTCTCATTTACTCTCAAGCTGGAAAAGCCCACACTTTTCAAGTGGGGCGCGATAGTGATGGTAATGCTGGGCATTGTACTGCTTACCGGTTTTTACAGGATTGGGGCGCGTGATGTCACGCTGATCGCTACTGGTGCCGGACTGCTGTCTGGCCTGTCTTATGCGTTATTCATCTTCGGTTTCAAATATGCGGCACCGCACGGTAGCCCACAGGCGATTTTGGTCGTGGCATTCACCATACTCATCGCCTTGCTTTTCTGGCTTGGTGACTCTGAGCAGACTATGGCGGTGCTGACAACACCGAGTTGGCCGTTGTTTGTAGTGCTGGGTGTGCTTGGGGCCGGATTGTCGTTTATTTTGTACATCGTGGGCCTAAAGGATACCGCGCCTGCTGTTGCGTCCATTGTGGCGATGATCGAGCCGGTCACCGCGTCGCTGTTTGGTCTTGTAATCTTAGGCGAAGGTCTTGCCGCACTACAGATTCTTGGTATGGGGCTGATTCTGATCACGGTTACAGTGCTGAGCGTACAATCGAGCACCAGGATCGATCACGATCACTAAGCAAGTGGATATTGAGTGATCGCAAGGGGAGGGCGTGTGGAGTATGAATGCTGCTTCCGGTAGCTTTGGCGCTGGACGCTCTTTGACGGACACTGACAACACGAGGACCTGCACAGATCAGGAGCATCCATGGTCGAACTTAGCCCACGTTTCTGGGAGATCTTTTTCGAAGTATTCGACGAACTGCCTCGACAGGGTCCCGGCAATCGCACCAGTGCAGCCAGGGCGCTTGAGCTTTGCGCCGATCTCCATGAAGCACCCGCAATACTGGATGTCGGCTGCGGCGTCGGCGCACAAACCCTTCACCTGGCTGAGCTGACGATGGGTTCGATCATCGCTTTTGACAAACATACGCCTAGCATCCGGCGGCTGCAGGCGACGATTGCCGAACGCGGGCTGTCACAACGAATCAAGGCAGTCGTTGGGGACATGGCTGCTCCCGAGCAGCCACTCGGCAGTTTTGACCTGATCTGGTCCGAGGGGGCTTTGTACAGCATTGGGCTCCGCAAGGCGTTGGAGGTTTACCATGGCTTGCTGCGATCAGATGGTTACCTGGCGTTCACCGATGCCGTATGGCGCAAAGCTGACCCGCCTGCCGCCGTAAGAGCCAGTTTCGATCTGGATTACCCGACTATGGGAACCGTTGAAGACGTTTTGAAAGCGCTCAGCGACTGTGGATTCGAGCTGGTCGGTCATTTCACGTTACCCGATGAGGCTTGGTGGGAGGACTTCTATACACCGATGGAGGCTCATATTGCCAATTTGCGCGTCAAGTATGCCAACGATGCCGAGGCCATGGTGATACTCGATCAACTCGCTGAAGAGCCCGAGATGCATCGACGGTATGCCGACTATTACGCTTATGAGTTCTTCGTGTCCAGGCCTATTCGATCAGAATCCTGATGCTCTGACTGGCGTCGAGCACCTCTACGTCGGCATTATCAAACGTCAGCGTAATTCCGGGCGCGGTCAATGTCAGGCTGCCGTTGTCGTCATCAAAGGTGGGTTTTGACAACCCGGCAATCTCTACAGTACGCACGCCATCGAACAAGGGATGCTCGCCTGCGCCAATCGTGAGCGCTTGCAGGTCGCCGCGGTTCTCGGCCTGCATGTTCAGGCTGCCGAACCGGTTTTCCAATGCAAGCATGTGCACGTGCAGAATACCGGACGGTAAGCGATGGACATTCATGGGATCGAACCGGCGCAGCATCAAAGGCTCCTGAACCTGCAGCTCTATCCGCCATCCGGCCATCTCAAGGAAGTCCCGGAATTTCTGATCACGTGTTGCGCGCAGTGACTCGACATCCTGTATGGCGGCCGCACGCTGAGCAGACTGCTGCGCTTCACTGAACATGCAGTCTGCTTCATCGATCTCCCCAATCGCGGATGCCAGCATCGTGTCTGGATACTGACTGTCGTCCGCACTCAGGGACTCACGCCAGTCGGGCTCAAAGAGGTCCAGCAGGAATCCCATGGTGGCACCGGCATATGCACTGCGCAGCCGTACGGCATCCGCATCCAGTGTATCGTCCCCGATGGACGGCATCCGGTCGCCTAGGGCGTGATATTCGACATAGTAAGCCAGACCCTCCAGGCGTTCCTGCTCGCGCTCGTAGTCGCTAAATGGCGCATCCATTGCCGCAAACCGGGAAGCTCGTAGCGCCAGGGCCTGGGCGGTCCAGCAGGCGGCCTGTTCAGCATCGGCCTTAAGCGCCCGATCGAGCGCCTTGGACTCCAGCCGTCGCAGCGCCAACAGCTCGGGATCGTCATCGGGATACAGGAAAAAGGTGGCCTCATTGGCCTGCCAGTCAGAGTGGTGGTTGAACTGATAAACGTGGAAGGCTTCATGCAATGCGGTCGCAACCAACTGGCGCATTGGCACGTCCCCAAACTCGCCGTGGGCCAACAAGGTTGCGGTCATGGTCTCACCCATGGGCATGACAGTGTTGGCAATCATCTGAGGATGGCGGCCTTCATAGCGATGTGCGCGGGTGTCGTTAACCTCGGTCTCTACAAACCCCTCTGGCGGTGATGGATGACGAAACAGCCAGGTGTCGGATCCGGCGTAGATGGCCAGCGGTGCGGCCAGCGGATCAAAACCGGGCCACAGGCTTTCTTCTTCTGTCGCGTTACGAAAGGCCTGATCGATGGCCACAGCGGTGACTTCCTGGCCACCGGTTTCGGCTGATTCCCCAGGGGCCTCGCATGCTGCGAGGACAATCAGTGCGAGCATTGCCGTTATAAGCGGCGTCATGGCTCGACTCCGGCATGAAGTGACATAACCTTAGCTGTCGTGTGCCACGCGTTCAAGAGGGCTCTATGTTCCTTACACGTCAGTGATCTTTCCTGTCTCGCTTTCCTCCTCATCGACGAAGATGCGAATGACGCCATAATGCCGTTCTATCCTGCGTACATTCGGGCCAGTAGCTGCAAATATAAACAAGGAATGTCGTTGGTAGGTACCGTCGCATCGCAGAAGGCTCTGTTAAGGCGTCACCAGACAGTGGGTGCTCTGCGCCCCGTAAGGCCTTTCGTGTATTTGAGGACGTGTGGTGCAACTGCGTCAATTTTGGAAAGATCCCGGACAGTGAGAGTATGTTTTATTGGCTGGAGAAATTATTACTCAGTCCAGATTTCTGTGTTCAATGCGGAGGTCAAATGCTGACACGAGATCAAGCTGAAGCTGCTTCGGAAGCCATTCTTGAGCCCAAGCGAGAGGAGTTGGCCAAGGAGCGGGAAAGGAGGCGGCAGGTAGCATTGCGTGTGCGGGCTCAACGGCGAAGTATTGGCTCAGCCTCAGGCGCCCTTGAATCTGGCAATGCGTTATTCACCAGCCAACGAAAAGATCGAGACTTGTGGTGCACGATTGAATTTGGTCCGCTAAGTGAGGCCGGAAGGCTTTTCCCAGCAAAGGAACTCGAGCTATGAGTGAGCTGGATGCAGTCGAATCTACCAAGGATGGCCCCAACACGCTGACATCACTGATCGGCGCCTTTGGCCAACTCGGCCTGAAACCGGGCATGACCGTCGTCGTGCACGCTTCCATGGGGTCAATCGGATGGGTATGTGGCGGCGCACCGTCAGTTATTCTGGCACTGGAGTCTGTGCTGACAGAGTCAGGGACGCTTGTCATGCCGACCCACTCCTCGGATCTCTCGGATCCGGCCAGGTGGCAGGACCCGCCAGTGCCTCGTTCCTGGTGGGATACCATCCGGGAAGAGATGCCCGCCTTTGACGCCCACCTCACACCGACACGAAGAATGGGCGTTATCGCGGAGACTTTTCGAAAACAGCACGGTGTTGAGCGTAGCAGGCATCCGCAGGTCTCTTTCGCGGCATGGGGCAAACACAAGGCGTTCGTGACGCAGGATTCAAGCTATGGTTTTGCGCTCGGTGAGCAAAGCCCGTTGGCGAGAGTCTATGAGCTGGAC
Organism: Pseudomonadales bacterium; assembly: GCA_007128525.1. Classification (GTDB taxonomy): domain Bacteria; phylum Pseudomonadota; class Gammaproteobacteria; order Pseudomonadales; family Azotimanducaceae; genus SKXG01. The sequence continues at coordinate 3,998 of SKXG01000175.1, forward strand.
GGCCATGTGCTTCTGATTGGCACGGAGCATTCGACGAATACCTCTTTGCACCTGGCTGAGTACAGAGCGGACTTTCCTGACAAGAAAATGACCCAGAATGCTTTCCCGGTTATCGATCAGGCTGACAAAGTTTGGAAGGCGCATGACGACATCGAATACTTTACCGATGACTTCAACGAGATTGGCAAGCACTTTGAAGCGGCACATAAGGTAAGTAGTGGCCAAGTTGGCAATGCAGCATGCCGGCTCATGTCACAGCGAAGCCTTGTAGACTTTGCTGAAGGCTGGATGACAGCCAATCGGTGATTACTGGCCACCTTTAGGATCTCGCCTGGCTCAGGTGGCACTGATTACTAGGCCGCGCGTGTGGTCAATGCCTGCTGTCGAACTTTCTCGCGCGAGACCTGAACGGACTGGAACAGTTCCTGGGTCTCCCGCTCAGAAAGTTTAAACACCGAGACCGCTTCCGACAGTCGCTGGGCCTGGTCCTGGAGCTGGCTTGATGATGAACTGTGTTCCGCCACCATGCTGGCATTGGTCTCGGTGACCTGCTCGAGTTTCATGACGCCTTCGTTGATCTGATTGATGTCAGCCGACTGACCATTGGCACGGTCAGCAATGCTGCGAACGAGTGCCGTCACCTGGCTCACCTGGGATTCGAGCTCTCTGATGTTGCCGCTGGCTTTGTTCACCAGGTCGGCACCACCGTCTACTTTCTTGACGCTCTCCAGAATCAGGTTGCGAATCTCCTGGGCCGACTGTGCACTGCGTTGCGACAGGCTGCGCACCTCCGCGGCGACCACGCCGAATCCGCGGCCGTGCTCGCCGGCCCGGGCCGCTTCCACAGCAGCATTCAGCGCCAGAATATTGGTCTGGAACGCGATGCTGTCGATTACGCCAATGATGTCGGAGATCTTCTTGCTCGACTCGGTAATGGCCTGCATGGTGGTTTCCACTTCGCTGATCACGCGGCCGCCATTGGCGGCTGCTTCGGACGCAGCACTGGCAAAGGTGCTGGCTTCCTGGCTGGCGCTGGCGGTTTCTTCAGCTGCAGACGTTACCTGTTCGATTAGCGATGCCGTGCGCTGAAGCGCACTGGTCTGATGTTCGGTGCGCTCCGACAGGTCCTGGGTGCCGCTGGTTATATTGCCGGTGGCCAGGTGCATCAGCTCTACGCCTTCGCGCACATCCACTACGGTAGCGCGCATGTTCATGGTCATCTGGCTGAGTGCCCGAATCAGGCCGCCAATCTCGTCGCTGCGCGGATTGATGATCTGTCGGCTCAGGTCACCTGCTGCCACGCCATTGGCGAAGTTCATGGCTTCACGCAGTGGTTTGACCACGCGGTTCGACAGCACTGCGCCGAGTACGCCGGTGGCGCCGACAAAGCTCAACACTGACAACCAGAATGCTGCACCGTAGCTGCTCGTGACGGCTGTCAGAGACCCCAGCGCGAGCAGGTTCAGGACGCCCATGCCACCCCAGACAAGGTTGTTCAGACCGAAGCGGGATAGCCTCACCCGAGCCTTGCCCAGCAGATTCATCCGGATGGGCTCGCCGTTCCACAGCTGCAACCGTCCCTGCGGTTGTTTCAGCATCTCCTCGTACAGCGGTTTCAAACGGCTGATCTCAGCCTGCTCCGGCTTGCTGTGCACGAGCAGGGCACCCGCGTATTCGCCATCTGAGTACAGCGGCGAGATGTTCAGCCGCAGCCAGTAGTAGTCACCGTTCTTGCGCTTGTTTTTGATCAGGCCGGTCCAGGGTTTCTTGGCGATGATGTTATTGACCATGTCGACCGAGACCTGCAGCGGCGTGTCCTTGTGCAGCATCTTGGTGGTCTGCGTGCCTTTCAGCTCGTCCCAGGTGTAGCCGCTGGCCTCCAGGTAGGCTGGATTGGCGTAGATGAAGTTGCTGGCTTTGTCCGACACAAGCACCAGAAAATCGTCTTTGCCGATCTGGTACTCGCGTCCGCTGTCATCACTGGCCATCGTTCGACTCGCTTATTGACTTTACCAACGCCACGGCGGGACTGTATTGGCCGGGGCAATCGAAAGTATTCAGATCAAGTCTAGTCTGCTTTCGAAAGCTTGCCCGCTTCAGCACCGTGGCTTTGTGAAAAGATGTGTGGTCTGGGCCACGGTGGTGCCGTTGGCTTGCCGATTTAAGCGGGCGCTCCGCAGTTACCAGGCCAGGTCAGACGGCAAGATAACAGCGAGAGTCGCGCTCTGGAGAAGTGGTCACATACTGCCTTTGCGATGCTGTCAGAAATCTCGCTCGCATCAGTCCTTGTCCAGCTTGTCTGCACTATGAGTCAAGCGTATGTTTGCAGCGGCACGGGTTGCTAACGACTGGGAATGTGAAGCCGGCTTTGGTGGATTGCAACGATGCTTGAACTGTGAAGGCACTACATTGGAGCCGCCAAGCAAATGGGCAAGGAGCACACAAGTGGAAACTCACAAGTCCGGGCAGACCCTGTACGATGCCATGGGCGGCCATGACGCACTACTCAGGCTAGCCCATGCATGGCACACCCGTGTGATGGCCGATGAAGTTGTCAGCCATGCCTTCAGCCACGGCTATCACCCCGAACACACCGAGCGTCTGGCCGC
>SKXG01000088.1 GCA_007128525.1 Pseudomonadales bacterium
ACGTGCAATCTCCTGCCCACCATCGTCGTCCACGGCAATGCCCAGCTTCGATGCCGATCGCAACACGATCTGGGTCAACTCGGCAAGGGTGTAGAACTCCAGGCGCTGCACAATCCCGAATCTGTCGCGAAGTGGCGACGTCAACAGGCCGGCCCGCGTCGTCGCACCGACCAGTGTAAAGCGCGGCAACTCGAGCTTGATCGACCGGGCCGCAGGCCCTTCTCCAATCACGATATCGAGCTGGAAATCCTCCATGGCCGGATACAGGATCTCTTCAACAACGGGGCTGAGCCGGTGAATCTCGTCGACGAACAGAACGTCGCCGGCTTCGAGGTTGGTCAGCAACGCCGCCAGATCACCTTGTTTCTCCAGCACGGGACCGGACGTGGACTTGATGGCCACGCCCATCTCATGCGCGATGATGTTGGCCAGCGTGGTCTTGCCGAGCCCGGGTGGACCAAAAATCAGCGTATGGTCGAGTGCATCCTGCCGGCGTCGAGCGGCCTCGACAAAGATGGCCATCTGCTCCTTGACGGCACTCTGACCGATATATTCCGCCAACCGCGCTGGTCGGAGCGCGTGATCCAGGACATTGTCCTGCGGCGCAGCATGTCCGGACAGGATGCGATCCGGCTCGAGGCTCAAGGCATTACTCCCACTGTCATTCCACCGGCGCCAGCGACTTCAGCGCCAGGCGCACCAGTTCATTGGTCGGCAAACCGGCATCGAAGACGGCGGCCACCGCCCGGCTCGCGTCTGCCGGCCGGTAACCGAGCGCAATCAACGCACTCTCCGCATCAGCAACTTGCTGCCTTGGATGGGACACTGGCGTCGACTCGGAACGCTGGCTTGCCAGCAAAGGCAGCTCGCCGAGCTTGTCGCGCAACTCCACAACCAGCCGCTGCGCGGTCTTGCGGCCGACGCCGGGCAATCGGGTCAGCCTGGTCACATCGTCACTGGCCACCGCCTGCTGAAAATCTGCCGCCGTCATGCCAGACAACATCGCCATGGCCATTTTTGGGCCAACGCCACTGACCCGGATCAAGAGCCGGAACAGTTCACGTTCAGCGGCATCGGCGAAACCGAACAGCAACTGGGCATCCTCGCGCACGATCAACTGGGTACACAAGCGCAGGGGTTCGCCCGGAGCCGGCAACTGAGACCGCGCCGCGCTGGTCAGTTCCACTTCATATCCGACACCGCTGACATCGATCAGCGCCAGCACCTCATCCACCTCAACCAGCGTGCCGCGGAGACGTCCGATCACGATGACTTCCCAAGACGCTGGCCAGCCACGATGGCATGGCTGTGGCAGATGGCGAGTGCCAGAGCGTCCGCCGCATCACTCGACGGTACCTGCTGTAAATGAAGCAGTCGTGTCACCATATGCTGTACCTGTGCCTTGCTGGCCCCGCCGGTACCGGTCACGGCCAGCTTGACGGCTCGCGGTGCATATTCACTGATCGGCAGTGAATTGGCCACTGCCGCGGCCAGGGCCACACCGCGCGCCTGACCCAATTTCAGTGCAGAAGATGGATTGCGGGCCATGAACACCTGCTCTATCGACATGGCGTGCGGCTGAAATTCGGCAATCAGCGCCATCACGCCGGCGTAGATCTCTCCAAGCCGGCTGAACGCATCACCAGTATGGGTGCGGATGCAGCCACTGCCCAGATATCGCAGCCCCTGCCCGACGCCTTCGATGACGCCATAGCCGGTCAACCGTGACCCGGGGTCGATGCCAAGGATGCGCAGGCCAGTCGTTGCCGGGGCGCTCATACCCACGCCGCCGTTGCGGCAGGGCGACAGGGTACGACGATCATCGGCGCTTATTCCTCGTCGGGTAAATCGGCATTGCTGTAGACGTTCTGTACGTCATCAAGGTCTTCCAGCATCTCAAGCAGCCGCGCCACCCTTTCGGCCTGGTCGCCTTCGCAGGCAACAGTGGTCACCGGAATCATGGTGACCTCGGCGTGGTCAGGCGACAGTTCTGCAGCACGCAAGGCATCAAGCACCGGACCGAAGTTCAGTGGGTCGGTCAGCACCGACATGGAGCCGTCTTCGTCAGCGTCCACGTCTTCCGCGCCGGCTTCCAGCGCCACTTCTATCAAGTGATCCTCGTCGACACCAGGCGCAAAGCTCATCAGGCCGCGCTTGTTGAACAGATAGGCCACCGAACCGTCCGTGCCCAGGTTGCCGCCGTGCTTGTTGAACGCATGCCGCACTTCCGCGACGGTGCGATTGCGGTTGTCGGTCATCGCCTCCACCAACACGGCGACCCCGCCAGCAGCATAGCCTTCATAGGTCAGTTCTTCGACGTTGCTGTCATCGGCGCCGCTGGCCCGGCTGATGGCCCGTTCTATCGTGTCCTTGGGCATGTTGTTGCCCAGGGCCCGGTCCACCGCAGCCCGCAATCGCGGATTGTCGGCCGGCTCGGGTCCGCCCAGCCGTGCCGCAACCGTAATTTCCCGGATCAGCTTGGTATAAAGCTTGCCGCGCTTGGCATCCTGCCGCGCCTTCTTGTGCTTGATGTTCGACCATTTGCTGTGGCCTGCCATGCCTCCCTCCCTGCTGTTCCGGTCGGCTGTTCCGGTATAGGACTACAGTTTCAGGATTGCGGTTTGGGCGCCTGCAGCCGGATATGCAGCTCGCGGAGTTGCTCCGCGTCCACAGCACTCGGTGCTGCCGTCATCAAACAGGCTGCCGTCTGCGTCTTGGGGAAGGCAATCACATCACGGATGGCCGGTGCACCGACCATCAGCATCGCCAGTCTGTCGACCCCAAGCGCAACACCACCATGAGGCGGTGCACCATAACGCAGGGCATCGAGCAGAAAGCCGAACTTCACCTGCGCTTCCTGGCCCACGTTGAGGGCATCGAACACTGCCATCTGCTGCTCATACTGATGGTTACGAATAGAGCCGCCGCCCAGCTCATAGCCGTTCAGCACCACATCATAGGCCCGCGCACGGGCTGCGGCCGGGTCCGCTTTCAGTGACGCTGCATCGCCCACCGGGCTCGTGAAGGGGTGGTGCATCGGGTCCAGACGACCGTCTCGACCTTCTTCAAACATCGGCCAGTCGACAACCCACAGGGGTGCCCAACCCGGCTGAATCAGGTTCAGATCCTCAGCCAGCTTGTTGCGCAACGCCCCAAGCGCATCGCTGACGACACTGGCCCGGTCTGCGCCAAAGAACAACAGGTCACCATTCTCCGCGCTGGCACGTGTGAGAATCTCATTGATCACAGGTTCCGGCAGAAACTTCAGGATCGGCGACTGCAACCCGTCAACCCCTGCCGCCTTGTCGTTGACCTTGATATAAGCCAGACCTTTGGCGCCATAGCGCCCGACAAAGGACGTGTAATCATCAATGTTCTTGCGCGACAGGCTGCCGGCATTCGGCGCGCGCAACACGGCGACACGACCTTTGGGATCGCGTGCCGGGCCCTGGAACACCTTGAACTCGACCTCTGTCATCAGATCGGCGACATCAACCAGTTCCAACGGGTTGCGCAGGTCCGGCTTGTCGCTGCCAAAACGGCGTATGGCTTCGTCATAGCTGAGCACCGGAAAGGCCGGCAGTTGCTCACCCAGTACTTCATCAAACACCTGTCGGATCATGGCCTCGGTCAGCGCCATAATGTCCTTTTCTTCGACGAAGGATGCCTCGATGTCGATCTGGGTAAACTCAGGTTGCCGGTCGGCACGCAGGTCTTCATCGCGAAAACAGCGTGCCACCTGGTAGTACCGGTCAAGCCCGCCCACCATCAACAGCTGCTTGAACAGCTGCGGCGACTGCGGCAATGCAAAGAATTCGCCCGGATGGGTTCGGCTCGGCACCAGATAGTCCCGCGCCCCTTCCGGCGTGGCCCGAGTCAGAACCGGCGTCTCAACTTCGATAAATGCTGCCGCCTCAAGATAGCGGCGAATGCTGCTCAATATCCGGGCCCGGGTCTGCAGCCGCTGCTGCATCTCCGGACGGCGCAGATCCAGATAGCGATAGCGCAAGCGGACGTCCTCGCCGGCATCCGAATACTCGTCGAGCTGAAACGGCGGGGTGCTGGCTGCGTTAAGAATTTCCAGGGTTTGGCCGAGCACTTCGATTTCCCCGGTCGCCATATCCGGATTCACGGTACCTTCCGGGCGCGGCCGTACCCGGCCCCGCATGTGCAGTACGAACTCATTGCGCACCCGATCCGCGGTGGCGAAACTGTCCTCGGTGTCCGGGTCATAAACCACCTGAACAATTCCGGTGCGGTCGCGAATGTCGAGGAAGATCACACCGCCATGGTCACGGCGACGGTGCACCCAGCCACAGAGTTCCACCTCGGCGCCCACATGGGACTTGTTCAGCTCGCCGCAATAATGGCTGCGCATAACGAATTCCTAACTCAGGGTCGACGAAAAAGGGGCGCAAAGACTACCACAGAAGGCGCAAAAGGCGTCTCTCCGGCCGGCCGGCACAACCGGCGGAGGCACGCCCGATGGCGGTCCTGAGCATCAAGCCCCGGACACAACTGCCTGGGGTCGTCCCGAAGCCGGGCCGGCCCCAGGCGTCATGGCTCAACCGGCATCCGCAGCCTTGGATGGGCCGGAATCGGCGATTTTGTCACCGCCCGTTGCCGTGCTGGTGCCAGCATCACTGCCGGCGACATTGCGCTTGTTGCCGGATTTGAAGTCTGTTTCGTACCAGCCACCGCCTTTGAGCCGGAAACCGGCCCGGGAGATCAGCTTGCTGAGCGCTGGCTTGTCGCAGGCGGGGCAGTCTTTCAATGGTGCGTCGCTGAGCTTCTGAATGGTCTCCAGATTGTGGCCGCAGGACTGGCACTCATATTCATAGATCGGCATGGCAGTTAACCCGAGTTCACAAACATATGGTCCGCCGGGCAGAACGCTTCCGGCCCCTGGCTAAATAGGTGCATTCGAGCAGATTTCAAGACCTGACTCGGGATGGACACCCCCATTCCAGACCGGACTGCAGCGTCCGATTCCGGCCCGGTATCCCGAGCGGCGCCTAGCATAATTCAGGAACCCAGCAAAAACACTGCTAAGGCACTGTTTTTTGTTGCTAGGGTAAGCCTTATAAGCTATAAAGCGCGCACGCGCATGGGCCTGAAGGCAGTATTTTTACTGGGTTTCGGCGCCAACACCGGGATAGCGCCGGCAATCGTTTTTCCTGTTCGGGCTTGGATATTGGGTTTGTTTTCGTTTAAGGCCGCTGGAACAGGTGCGCGAACAACCAGATCCACCGAGGCTCCAGCACAAAAGAGGGCCGAAACAAGCAGAAAGGCCATGGCCGCCAGTGGTGGCCTTAACAGGCCGTTGAAGAACGGCCTGTTAGAAAAACCAGGACCCGTAAGAGCGCGGCGGGCACCGGCACAGCCGGTAACGTCCACACTCAACGGAAAACCGCAGCCAGGAAGGAAGCAATGACAAAATCCATGGAATCGACCACTGAAGTAACAACCCGCGTTGCCGCAGCGGCCAAGAAAGCCGCGCGCAAGAGTGCACCGGCCAAGAAGAAGGCCCCTGCCAAGAAGAAGGCGGCTGCCAAGAAAGCACCCGCCAAGAAAAAGGCTGCTGCCAAGAAGGCACCTGCGAAAAAGGCAGCTGCCAAGAAAGTCGCAGCCAAAGCCCCAACCGGTCCGGTCAAGCAGAAGATGACCAAGACCCAGATTCTCAATGAACTGGCCACCAGCACCGAACTCAGCAAGAAGGATATCGGCGCTGTACTGGACAACCTCGAAGTGCTGATCTCACGTCACATTGCCAAGAATGGTGTCGGCGAGTTTGCACTGCCCGGTTTGCTGAAGGTGAAGCGCGTCAAGCGCCCGGCAACCAAGAAGCGAACCGGCCGCAATCCGGCTACCGGTGAAGAAATCACCATTCCAGCCAAGCCTGCGACCACCCGTGTCCGGGTAACGGCACTGAAGAAGCTCAAGGAGATGGTTGCCAAGTAACTCCGGCAATCTCACCACTTCCAGGGCCGCGCATGCGGCCCTTTTTGTTTATGCTACCGATCTGTTCAAGCTGACCCTCAACTGGACCTGGAAATCATGCGCGCAAGCAAGCTGCTCATTCCCACCATGAAGGAAAACCCGGCCGATGCGGAGATCATCAGCCACCGACTGATGATTCGAGCCGGCCTGATCCGGCGCCTGGCTGGGGGGCTTTACAGCTGGCTGCCGCTGGGCCTGCGAGTATTACGCAAGGTTGAGACCATCATTCGGGAAGAAATGGATCGCAGCGGTGCTCAGGAGATTCTGATGCCAGTGGTACAGCCGGCGGAGCTGTGGCAGGAAAGCCTGCGCTGGGACAAGATGGGGCCGGAAATGCTGCGCATGCAGGACCGCCATGAGCGTGACTTCTGCCTCGGGCCCACGCATGAGGAAGTGGTAACGGACATCGTCCGCCGCGAAATACACAGCTACAAGCAGCTGCCATGCAATCTGTATCAGATTCAGACCAAGTTCCGTGACGAAATCAGGCCCAGGTTCGGTGTCATGCGCGCCCGCGAGTTCACGATGAAGGATGCATACTCCTTTCACCTTGATCAGGCGAGCTTTGACGAAACCTACCAGGCCATGCACGAAG
>SKXG01000277.1 GCA_007128525.1 Pseudomonadales bacterium
CGGTCGATGACTGAACACACCACGGCTGCTGTTCCGCCTCCGGAACCTGTACACAGCGATTGGCGCACCTACAAGCGGCTGATGCGCTACGTACTGCCGATGTGGCCATTGTTTGTGTTGGCACTGATCGGCTTTGTCGTCGGCAATGGTGCTGAGGCTTATTTTGCACGCTTGTTTGGTGACATCATCGAAGCGTTTGAAGGCCGCCATGAACGCAGCTGGATGTACTTCCCAATTGCCATGCTGATCGTCGTCCTGCTGCGTGCAGTCGGTGAGTTCATGGGGCAGTTCTTCCTGTCACGAATTTCATTTCGTGTTGTTCATCAAATACGGTGTGAGCTGTTCGAGCAGCTGCTGCAAATGCCAAGCGGACACTTCGACCACAGTACCAAAGGGCATCTGGTCTCACGCATCACCTACAACGTCGCACAGCTTCGTGATACTGCAACTGATGTGTCCAAGTCCTTTATACAGGACGGCACCAAAGTCTTGATCCTCCTTGGTGCCATGTTCTGGGCAAACTGGAAGCTCACTTTGATCTTCCTGTGCGTGGCGCCCCTGGTGGCCATTGTTGTCAGCTATGCCTCGGTACGTTTCAGGCGCATAAGCCGCAAGATTCAGAGCTCGATGGGTGATGTGACCCACGTGACGTCGGAAACGGTCAATGGCTACCGGGTTGTGCGGATTTACGGTGGTGAGGCCTATGAACGGGACAGATTTGTCGGCGCGAGTGTGCACAACTCCCGTCAGAACTTGAAGATGGTCGCCACCAAGGTTGTCAGTACACAGATCATTCAGTTCTTTGTAGCTGCAGCTCTGGCATTGCTGGTTGCCCTGCTGTTCCAGCCGGGTGTTGCTGGTGACATGACCGCAGGCGATGTGGTGTTTTTTATTGGTCTGGCCGGTCTGCTGGCGAATCCAATCAGGAAGCTGTCAGAAGTAAACGCCAAGCTTCAGCGCGGGTTGGCCGCAGCAGAAGACATTTTTGCTCAGCTGGATCAGGAGGTTGAACAGGATACGGGCAGTTATGAGGCCGGTAGGGCTCAGGGCCATATTCAGTATCAGCACGTCAACTTCAGTTATATGGGCACGAAGGGCCAGGTTCTGCACGATATCAATATCGATGTTGAGCCTGGACAGACCATTGCGCTGGTCGGCAAGTCCGGCAGCGGTAAGTCGACACTGGTCAGCCTGCTGCCTCGATTTTATGAGGTCAGCGAGGGCCGGATATTGCTCGATGGCCGGCCGCTGACCGACTACACGCTGCTCAGTCTGCGCAACCAGATTGCTCTGGTAACGCAGGAAGTCGTGTTGTTTAACGACACGCTGGAACGCAACATTGCCTATGGCGCGCTGGAGGAGAAGAGCTCCGCTGAGATTTGGGATGCGATTGTGCGCGCGCATGCAGACGGCTTCATCAGCAGCCTCCCGGAAGGTTTGAATACCGTCGTCGGCGATAACGGCATCATGCTGTCCGGCGGCCAGCGACAGCGGGTTGCCATTGCCCGGGCGCTGCTCAAGGATGCGCCCATACTGATTCTGGATGAGGCGACCTCGGCCCTGGATACGGAGTCGGAAAAGCACATCCAGGCAGCGTTGGAAGAAGTGATGCGCGGGCGGACCACGCTGGTGATCGCCCATCGACTGTCGACGATCGAAAATGCAGATGTGATTCTGGTGGTTGATGAAGGGCGCATTGTCGAGCGCGGCCCACACAGCCAGCTGCTGGCTCAGGGCGGCGTCTATGCCAGCCTGTACAATTCGCAGTTCGAAGAGCCGGGTTCTGGGAATGGACACTCAGGCAGTACGCGGAAACAGACATCTGCGCCGGCCGCGACCGGTGTTGGCAGCGGGGCGCCGTTGGCGCACCCTGACACTGCAGTGGGACGCAGGCCGGCCAGAAACGAAAAGGCATCAAGCTCAGGCGCGGTTGTGGTGCCTAGACCGATAAACGGTAACGGCCCCGCCGCATTGGCAGCCTCCAGCCTGCATGGCTTGACGGAAGGTTGGTATGGTGATGCTTGGTGGACCCATCTGCTGCGCCCGTTGAGCACCCTGTATCGCTGGCAGACAACAAGACGCCGCCATGGTTACCTCATTGGCCGGCACCGAAGCTGGCGCGCGCCGGTCCCCGTTATCATTGTCGGCAACATCACCGTCGGTGGCACCGGCAAGACGCCATTCGTCATTTGGCTCGTGAATTGGCTGAAATCGCAGGGCCTGAAACCAGGTGTGGTGTCGCGCGGCTATGGTGGGCAGGCGGCGTATCCGTTGCCGGTGACGCCGGACACCAGTGCTGTGGAGGCTGGCGATGAAGCACCACTGATTGCTCGTCAGACGGCTGTGCCTGTTGTGGTTGATCCGGATCGTCCTCAGGCTGTGCGGCATCTGCTGGCGCAGCATGACTGTGACGTGGTGGTGAGCGATGACGGTTTGCAGCACTATCAGCTCGCGCGGGACATCGAGATTCTGCTGCTGGATGGTCAGCGCGGTATTGGCAATGGCCTGTGTCTGCCGGCAGGTCCGCTGCGCGAGCCTCCAGAACGGCTGGCGGAGGTCGACTTCGTTGTTGTCAACGGCCGTACAACCGGGCTGGTGGCACAGGAGTGGCCGATGCAAGTCGAGGCGGCTGGACTGACGAATCTGCACAGTGGCGAGCGCCTCAGTGTCGGGCAATGGCTGGGCCGTGTTTCCGACCGGCGGGTTCACGCCGTAGCAGGGATCGGCAATCCGACGCGTTTCTTCAGAACTCTGGTGGTACTGGGCTTTGTGCCGATCGGTAAAGGCCTGGCCGATCATCACCTGTTCGACGGCGAAGAACTGATATTCGATGATGGCTTGCCAGTCATTGTGACCGAAAAGGACGCCAGTAAGATCCGCGCTCTCAGCCCTGAGAACATTCCAGCCAACTGCTGGAGCCTCGACATTCGGGCGAGCTTGTCTGCAGACGGTGTCGCAGCGTTGCGGCAGCTGTTGCACCAGCGTGGCATTGTGATCGCGGATCACGGTGCGGCGCCTACTGCACAGGTACAGCGTGAGGATCCGATTGGATCGGAGCAGGAGGAGCCATCGGACCGATGATGCCTTTCTTTGTGGTGATTCCGGCACGTTATGCGTCAACGCGCCTGCCAGCCAAGCCACTGGCCGACATCGGTGGAAACCCGATGATTATACGGGTGGCCAGACAGGCCCTCCGCAGCCAGGCTCAGGATGTGGTGGTCGCCACCGACCATGCAGAGGTGCAACTGGCCGTTGAACGGGCCGGTTTGCAGGTCGAGATGACCGACCCGGCGCATCAGAGCGGATCTGATCGCGTCATGGAAGTGGCACGATGTAGAGGCTGGTCGGACGACGCTGTGGTGATCAATGTGCAGGGAGATGAGCCGCTGTTGCCGCCGACGGTGATTGATCAGCTCGCGCGGGCTATGGAGGCACGACCTGAGATCGGTGTCGCAACCTTGTGCGAGCCGCTGGCGGACGAGTCGGCACTGTTCAACCCCAACGTGGTCAAGGTGGTCCGTCGTCAGGACGGCCGTGCCTTGTACTTTTCCCGGGCGCCTGTCCCGTGGGCGCGGGATGAATTTGCCGAGCGGGACCAGACAGCTGATCTGCGGCAGGCAGCGCGCGCTGTGCTCGAGCGAGAGACTGGCCTCTGGCAGCGTCACATCGGCATTTACGGTTATCGTGTGGCCGCGTTGAGAGCATTCTGCGCAGCCCCTGCTGGCAGACTCGAGCAGACGGAAGCGCTGGAGCAGTTGCGTATGCTGGAGATCGGACTCGACATCCTGGTCGAGAACAGTGCGGAGACCGTGCCCGGCGGCGTAGACACCGAAGCAGATCTGGCGCGCGTGCGACGCTGGGTGGCTGAGCATGACCGCAGTTGATCCACTTGCCGGCCTCGACATACAGCACATCCCCGGTTTTTTAAAGCCTGAGGCAGCGCGGCACTGGTTCGAGTGCTTGCGGCGCGGGGTCAACTGGCAGCAGGAACAGTTCCAGATTTTTGGTCGGCGTATGACCAGCCCTCGGCTGACAGCCTGTGCCGGCGAGGCCGGTACCAGCTACCGCTATGCCGGAACAGCGCACCAGGCAATGGGTTGGTGCTGGGGGCTGGCCGAATTGGTGCAAGACATCCGCGAAGCGGCTGGCTGGTATCCGAACTTTGTTTTGCTGAACCTCTATCGAGATGGTCAGGACGCGATGGGTTGGCATTCAGATGACGAAGCTTCCCTGGGGCCAGAGCCGCTCATCGCCTCCCTGAGTCTTGGTGAGACCAGGCGCTTTCGCTTCCGGCGCCGTGATAATCATCGCACCACCTTCGCCATGCAGCTCTCGGATGGTGATCTATTGCTGATGTGGGGCCGCTCGCAGCGCGACTGGCAACACACTCTGCCGCGCACCAGGCGCGCTGTTGGTCCTCGGATCAACCTGACATTCCGGCGGATCAGCTCATGAAGCGCCAACCATGGGTGCCAGGTGTTCGGCTTGATGACGCCAATACTTTCGGACTGGTGGCCGAGGCAGAGTATGGTTGTCAGCCTGCCACGGTGCCGGCGTTGCAGGAAACACTGGCGGCAGCGCGGCAACATGGTCTGATGTCCTGGGTGCTTGGTGGCGGCAGCAACCTGCTGTTGGGCCCAAAGCTTTCGGGGCTCTGTATCCGACCGGCCATTCGAGGGCTGCGCATGGTCGAAGATGATGGCGAGCAGGTAACCGTGGATGTCGGTGCCGGTGAGAACTGGCACGATCTGGTGCGTTTCGCCATCGGCCAGGGATGGTCGGGTATCGAAAATCTGGCGTTGATTCCAGGCACCGTAGGCGCAGCCCCGATGCAGAATATTGGCGCCTATGCCGCGGAAGTCGCGGACGTTGCGGTTGGTGTGCACGTAATGCGCTGCGAGGACCTGTCGACAGCGTTCCTGCCGGCATCAGCCTGTGATTTCAGTTACCGCAGCAGCCTGTTCAAGGGCGCTGGTCGTGGGCAATACCTGATAACAGGGCTGCGGTTGCGGCTGTCACGACATTTCGTTCCGCAAGTCGGTTATCCGGACGTTGCATTGGAACTGCAGCGTCTCGGCTGCCCCAGTCCAGTGCACCCGGCACAGGTTGCTGAAGCCGTGATCCGGATTCGGCGGCGCAAGCTGCCGGATTGGCGACATCAGGGCAATGCCGGCAGTTTCTTTCAGAATCCGGTCATCAGCCGGGGCCATTTTCAAAGTCTGAAGCAGGAGATTCCGGACCTGCCGGGTTTTGACAGCGACAGCGGCATAAAGATACCGGCGGCCAGGCTTATTGATCTGGCTGGTTGGAAGGGCCAGCGAGAAGGTGCCATTATGGTCTGGCCACGCCAGCCGCTGGTGCTGGTGAATACAGGTGGAGGTCGTGCCAGTGAGGTCGTGATGCTGGCGCGACGTATCGTGGCTGATTTGGAGGCTCGCTTTGCCGTGCGGTTGGTTGCGGAAGTGCAGCCCGTTGGTTTGCCGGACGCGATTGATCTGATTAAGTAGGCGTTGAAGGAGTGGTAAATGTCCAAAGCGGTAAGCGGACCCTTGAGCCCGGATGATCTGGCAACGTTGCACAAGTATTGGATGGCGGCCAATTATCTCTCAGTTGGCCAGATCTATCTCAAAGACAATGCCCTGTTGCAAACGCCACTCAGTAAGGCCGACGTCAAACCCAGACTGCTGGGTCATTGGGGTACGACGCCGGGTCTGAACCTGATTTATGCGCACCTGAACCGCGCGATCTGCCTACGCGACTTGAACTGCATCTATCTGACAGGGCCAGGCCATGGTGGTCCGGCATTGATTGCCAACACCTGGCTGGAAGGGTCATTCAGCGAAGCCTATGCCGATGTTCCCCGAGATGGTGACGGCATGCGTGAGCTGTTCCGTCAGTTCTCGTTCCCGGGTGGTCTGCCCAGCCATGTCGCTGCAGAAGTGCCGGGTTCCATTCATGAAGGTGGTGAACTGGGCTATGTGCTGTCCCACGCCTATGGTGCGGCCTTCGACAATCCGGATCTGCTGGTCGCCTGTGTCATCGGTGACGGCGAGGCGGAAACCGGACCACTGGCAGCAGCCTGGCACTCGAACAAGTTCCTGAACCCGGCTACGGATGGTGTGGTGCTGCCTATCCTGCACCTGAACGGTTACAAGATCGCCAACCCGACTCTGTTGGCCCGCATCAGTGAAGATGAGCTCGAAAGCCTGATGCGCGGCTATGGTCACCGGATGCTGCTGGTCGATGGTGATGATCCTGAACACGTGCATCAGCAGTTTGCGGCTGCGCTGGATGAGGCGCTCGATGAGATTGCCGAGATTCAAAGCGTGGCGCGGCAAGGCGGCGCGGCGCCTGTGCGTCCGCTGTGGCCGATGATCGTCCTGCGTACGCCAAAGGGATGGACAGGTCCGGCGCAAATAGATGGCCGCAAGGTCGAGGGTTCCTGGCGTTCTCATCAGGTGCCTTTCGGCAATGTCACCGGGTCCGAGCAGCGTCTGGCTGAATTGGAACGCTGGCTGCACAGCTATGCGCCGGACACCTTGTTTGATGAGCGTGGTGCACCGCGGCCGGCGTTGC
>SKXG01000029.1 GCA_007128525.1 Pseudomonadales bacterium
GATCATGATGCGCTCGAACTTCGGCACCGCCGCATCAAGAATAGGCTGGCTGACGCCCGGCTGAAACTGTCGCAGCTCATCGGCAAGCCATTGTGCCAGCGAGCTCTCCCAGTCATTGCTGCCACTGCTGCTGGCAGTGGCATGGCGCAGCTCCTCGGGCAGGTCGTCAACGTGAATTTCCCGGCCGGAGGCCATGACCGTCAGCCAACGGCAGATGTTTTCGAGCTGTCGGACGTTGCCGGGCCAGGGCAGTGATGCCAGGTACTGCTCGGTTTCCGGCCGCAGCTGCTTTGGTTCACCGCCCAGTTCCTTGGCGGCTTCGTTCAGGAAGTGGCGGGCAAGCAACGGAATGTCTATGCGACGGTCAGCCAGCCGCGGCAATTGAATGCGGATGACGTTGAGCCGGTGGTACAGGTCTTCACGGAAATCACCGGATTCCACCAGCTTATCCAGGTGCTGATGGGTTGCCGCAATGATCCGAACATCGACTCGAATTGGTGAGTGGCCGCCAACCCGAAAGAATTCGCCATCGGCCAGCACCCGCAGCAGGCGCGTTTGCGTCTCGGCCGGCATGTCGCCGATTTCATCGAGAAACAGCGTGCCACCATTGGCCTGTTCAAAGCGTCCTTGCCGCTGTTGTGCGGCGCCGGTAAAAGCGCCTTTCTCGTGACCGAACAGTTCGGCTTCCACCAGGTCGCGTGGTATCGCGGCCATGTTCAGGGCAATAAAGGGGCCTTTCGCTCGCGGGCTGTGACGATGCAGTGCACGCGCAACAAGTTCCTTGCCGGTTCCGGACTCGCCGTTGATCAGCACTGTGATGTTGGAGTGGGAGAGTCGGCCGATGGCACGAAAGACTTCCTGCATGGCCGGAGCCTGGCCGATGATTTCGGGCAGGGCTTCGGCCGGCTGACCGGTGCTGGCATTGCTCTGCTCATGGGCGTGCTTTAGCGCCCGCTTGATCATGGCAACGGCTTCGTCAACGTCGAAAGGCTTGGGCAGATAATCGAACGCGCCGCTCTGGTAGGAGCTGACTGCGCTGTCGAGGTCCGAATGCGCGGTCATGATGATGATCGGCATGTCCGGCTGAGATTCATGGACTTCGCGCAGCAGATCGATGCCGTCGATGCCGGGCATTCGAATGTCGCTGATGATGGCGTCCGGTTGCTCGTGGCGCAGCCGCGCCAATAGCGCGTCACCGCTGTCAAAGGCAACGGCGGTCAGGCCTTCCTGCTCCAGGGCGCGCTCCAGAACCCATCGGATCGAGCGGTCATCATCGACCACCCAGACATGGTTACTTCGTGTCATCGGGCTGCTCCAGCGGTAGATAGATGGCAAATCGCGTGGAGCCGGGTTCGGAGTCGCACTCGATCACGCCGTGGTGTTGATTGACGATGGTCTGCGTAATCGACAGGCCCAGGCCGGAACCTTCGGGTCTGCCGCTGATCATCGGGTAGTAGATGCGGTCGAACAGTTCTGCAGGAATACCGGGTCCGTTATCACGCACCTCTATGCGCGCCACCATCCGGTGACGGGTCTGGCCGATGGTGAACTGGCGAACGATTCGGGTCGTCAGCCGGATTTCCGGGTCTGGCGTCTGGCTCAGAGCCTGCTGTGCGTTGCGCACGATGTTCAGCACAGCCTGGATCAGCTGTTCCTGATCGCCATCGAGTTCGGGCAGGCTCGGGTCATAGTCGCGCCTGATTCGGATGCGGCCATCCTCTTCGGCGTTGACCAGGGAGATCACGCGCTCGAGCACCTGGTGAATATTGGTGGGCTGCATCTTTGGTAGCTGGTTCGGGCCAAGCATGCGGTCAACCAGATTACGCAACCGGTCGGCCTCGTCGATGATGACGCCCGTGTAGTCACGCAGCCGCTCGCTATCGAGTTCGCGCTGCAGCAGCTGCGCCGCGCCCCGGATGCCGCCGAGCGGATTCTTGATCTCGTGGGCCATGCCCCGGACCAGATCGCGCGTGGTTTCCTGCACTGAGATGTGGTGGTCGTCGCGGTTGATGCGTTGCAGGCGATCCAGCGCCCGAATTTCGATCAACAGTGTCGGCGGTCCCTGGTCGGTGATCGGCGTCACCGTGTAGTCGACATTGACCTGATTGCCGCCAAAGGTGCGCAGCCGGGCTTCCCGGCGCGTGAACGTCAGGTTCTCGCGCAACGCATCGCGGAGTGCCTGCTCGGTCCGCGGCGCTTCGAAGGTGACGCGCAGGAAAGACTCTCCGGCCAGCCGTCGGGCACTGATTTCGAGCAGCGACTCGGCCGCCTGATTGGCGTAGAGCACGGCAAGCGACTGATCGAGTACGACCAGCGCGGTGGTCTGTTGGTCGAGCAGATTGACAGGCTTCATCTGGGCTTTCTGAACCTGCTGTACGATGGACTCGAGATCCGCTTGTGCCATGGTTGAGGCCGATGTGACGGTATGGGCATATCAGTAATCCCTATCTAGCAATAATCGAACCAGAATTAGCGCACTGCGGTCACGCCGGAGTGAGCGCTCGCTACGCCTGTTAGCTCTATGAATTGGGTTGCTCTAATGGGCGATCCGTATGGGCGCGCGCTGTTGGTGCACATTGGTGAGACGATGATGCACTATTATAGTGCAATCCATCTGGTGGCAATGCCGGGGATCAGACTGGTGCCGGAATCGCTTGGGCGTTGGGGCCGGTCGTCAGTGGCTCAGGTCAGGCATCAGTTGCGCCGAGCCGGGGCATGAATGGACGGTCGCATGACATGGAAAGTCACGGGCTCACTCTCCATCAGCGCCTGGCCATCCTGGCTGACAATCCGCACCTGCGCGGTTTGGGTGCCGCGATCGGCATTCTCGATCAGAAAGCTGCCCCCTGAGGCGCGCAGATCCTGTGCCTGGCCATTCAGCAACAGCTGCAGTCGATGGCCGCCGGCCAAAGAAGGTACCACCTGAACCTGGATGGTCACCTCGCCGTTGTTGGCGCGGACTAGCTCATCTTCGCCGGGCGCGCTGATCGCAAGTTCTGCATAGTGTGTCCGTGGCTCGTCTTGCTCGTCCTCGTCGTCATCCTCGCGGGCCGCTGGCGCCGGCAGGTCCGGGGCCGGGGGCGCTTCGAAGGTGGTCATGTCCGGCAGTTCGTAGGGCTCTGCATCGTCGCTCGGCGGCTGGTCGGAATACGTCACCCGACCGTCCTCGTCGACGATCCGGTAAATGCGCTCTGCTGCAGCTGGCATAGCCAGCGCGACGCCCAGTACCAGCACGGGCAGTAGCAGAAGCTGTTTGCCTGACAATTTGAAAAATCGGGTCACCATACTGCCCTCTAGCATCCTGCGCTGAGTCTATCCCGATGCCAGGGGATGGCAACAGGGCATGCTTCGCAGCCTGGACAGTGGTTGAACGGGGTTGGCGGGGTTGACGCGGTCGGCGGGCAGAAAAAACCCGGAGCCCAGGCGGGCTCCGGGTCGTTGGAGCGGCTGACTGCAGCTCAGAGGCTGTAGTACATGTCGAACTCGACCGGATGCGTGGTCATGTTCAGTCGGGCCACCTCCTGGCGCTTGAGCTCCAGGTAGCCGTCGATCATGTCATCCGTGAACACATCGCCGGCCTTCAGGAAGTCGCGGTCCTTGTCCAGCGCGTCCAGGGCCTCTTCAAGAGTGTGGGCAACAGTCGGCACGCCTTCCAACTCTTCCGGCTCCAGATCGTACAGGTTCTTGTCGAACGGATCGCCAGGGTGGATCTTGTTCTTGATGCCGTCGAGGCCGGCCATCAGCATGGCAGCAAAGGCCAGGTACGGGTTACCGGTGCTGTCCGGGAAGCGTACTTCAACGCGATAGCCCTTCGGGTTGCCGCCCTGGATGTACGGAATCCGGATCGATGCCGAACGGTTGCGCGCCGAGTAGGCCAACAGGACCGGGGCCTCAAAGCCGGGTACCAGACGCTTGTAGGAGTTGGTGCTGGCATTCGAGAAGGCGTTGATGGCCTTGGCGTGCTTGACGATACCGCCAATGTAGAACAGCGCAGTCTCCGACAGGCCGGCATAGCCGTTGCCGTGGAACAGGTTCTTGCCGCCCTTGGAAATCGACTGGTGTACGTGCATACCGCTACCGTTGTCACCAACGATGGGCTTGGGCATGAAAGTGGCCGTCTTGCCATAGGCATGGGCGACGTTGTGCACGACGTACTTGTACATCTGTACTTCGTCGGCCTTGCGGACCAGCGTGTTGAAGCGCACACCGATTTCGTTCTGGCCGGCATTGGAGACTTCGTGGTGGTGGACTTCGACGCTCATGCCCATGGCTTCCAGGGTGCTGCACATGGCGTTACGCAGGTCGGCGAAGGAGTCGACCGGCGGTACCGGGAAATAGCCGCCTTTGACAGTGGGCCGGTGGCCCATGTTGCCGCCTTCGTAGTCGGCATCCGTTGACCAGGCCGCTTCTTCAGAGCCAATGGCGTAGGACGCGCCGCCCATGCCGACTTTCCAGCGCACATCGTCAAATACGAAGAATTCGTTTTCCGGCCCAAAGAAAGCCGTGTCGCCTACGCCGCTGGACGCCAAAAAGGCTTCAGCCTGCTTGGCAACGGAGCGTGGGTCGCGGTTATACGGCTGCATGGTGTTCGGCTCGATGACATCGCAGCGCAGCAGCAGGGTGGTCTCGTCGCGGAACGGGTCGAGGACCGCCGTTTCATCGTCCGGCATCAGAATCATGTCGGACTCGTTGATGCTCTTCCAGCCCTGGATGGAGGAGCCGTCGAACATCATGCCGTCTTTGAGCGTGTCGGCATCGATACGAGCAGCCGGGAAGGTGGTGTGCTGTTCTTTACCTTTGACATCGGTAAAGCGCAGGTCAACCCACTGTACGTCGTGGTCTTTGATCAGTTTGAGGGTCTTCTCGGACATCGTCAGCCGCTCCTCTAAAAGCGTTGGGTTCGTCGTGTTTGGCCGAAATCATGCCGTGTAGCCGGTCTGATTCCGTGGTGCCCAAGTTAGAGCAATTAGTGTGCCAGCGAGAAAACCATGGTTTTACGGCGCCGCACTGTTAGCGAGCACCAACTGCTGCACTATATTGGTGCATATTGTCAGGCATGCGCACTAATGGTGCGATTCTACGCCTTGTGATGGCGCCTGTCAGATGTCAAGCGCAGACGCGCAGGTACAGACGGATCAGCCGGCCCTGTTTGTCGGAGTCCAGAAACTCATGCCCGTGGACGCGGCACCAGGCCGGAATGTCGTGCAGGACGCCTGGGTCGGTGGCCAACACTTCAAGAATCTGGCCGGGCTGCATCTGCCCGACCTGGGTCTGGACGCGGATGACCGGCAGCGGGCACAGCAGTCCCTGGGCGTCGAGCGCGGCATCGGCGCTGTAGGGACGGGCATCGGGCTGGTCGGTCATTGGCGGGCGCTCAAATGTGCCAGGCCTGTGGAATGTCCTGGGCTGGCATTGGTGCGACTGCCAGCAGGTCGATCCGGCCATCCGGATGGCTGGCTTCAAGCGTCACCTCTGCAGCCTCACGGCCTTGACTGTAGCGTGCCGCGATACGTGCGGCGAGTTGCAGGTCATCCGCCTCCGGCTCGCCATCCACCAGCGTCAGCGGGCCACGGTGGCTCAACACCCGCAGGCTGATGAACTGCTTGCGATAGCCGCTCAGATACTGGTTCTCGCCTTCCTCGCGGCCAATCAGCAGCTTGAAATTCGGGGCCGGGCGCAGGTGACGGCCGACCTTGAGCAGCATGATGTCGTCGAGTTCATAGTCGCGCTTGCCGCGGGCCTGCCACAGGTCGGCCAACTTGGCGGAGTAGTCGGCGTTGGTCAGGAAGCAACAGCCGCCGGCGGGCTGGGACCAGTCTTCGAAGCCGAGCCTGCGGGCCAGCTCGATTTGTGGTTTGCGGTTCCGGCCCTGGAAGTCGAACAGGGCCTCGCGGTCTACCCAGCCCTCGCGTTCGGGCAGGGTCTCCGGCAGGTTCTTCGCGCACAGCGGCCGCAACAGCCGGTCCTCCGCCCCGGACTCACGGGCGATGATGGGCATGGTCGCCTTGCGCTGCGATTTGGGGCGCTGGCCGATGACCTCGCCGGTGATAATGAAGTCAAAGCCATTGTCTTCCATGAAGCCCCAGGCTTTGGCCTTGTTGACCATGAAGATCTTGCAGTCCAGGCAGGGGTTCAGGTGCTGGCCATAGCCATGTTTGGGGTTCAGCACCACGTCCTTGTACTCTTCCGAGATGTCGACGATGTGCAGCTTGATGCCCAATTGTTCAGCAACCCAGAGCGCATTGTTGCGTTTCGGGCGTGCCTGGTCCTTGGCGCGGATGGCGTGCGTATGGCCCTCCACGCAGAATCCGGTGAAGAAGTTCAAGCCTTCCACCTCGATACCCTGATCCTGGATCACGCGGGCAGCGAGCATGGAATCCAGCCCACCGGAGATTAACGCGACAGCTTTGCGAGGTTCAGACATAATGCGCGGCCTCAGACTCCCAGCCCCCGGGTTAGTTTTGCCAACTGTCGTCATGTGACGGCTTCAGGGGGCGCGCAGTCTAGCACTGCACTTGTGGTATTTCGAATCAGCTCACTTCCCGACAGAGA
>SKXG01000245.1 GCA_007128525.1 Pseudomonadales bacterium
ATCGGTCACCACCTGCAGCGGCGCCTGCAGCGACCTTTCGCATCGCGGCTGCTGGGGCGACGCCCGGCGCCACCGCAGTCCTCCCTGCCGCGCACCGAGCGTCTGGCCAACCTCAGCGGGAAATTCTTCCTGCGGCGTTCGCGCTGGCGACAGACGCCGGATCTGACCGGTTTGCGCATCGCGTTGATCGATGATGTTCTGACCACAGGCGCCACCCTGGAGGCGTTGACCCGCACGCTGCTCAATGCCGGGGCAACTGAAGTACACGCCTGGGTTCTAGCTCGCACCCCGCCTAAGGCTCCACCCGCAAGCCCGCACTTGAACGCGCTTCCACGCCCGCTACCGGTGCCAGAAAAACGATAATCACGCGCCCCTTGTCAGCGCCCTGCATTAAGTCGCTAAATGGCAGGCCTGACGGTGGAGTCCGATGATGAATGACGGCGTAACCCAGGCCACAGCAGAAACACCTTACGCCGACCTGACGCCCGACCTGGTCCTCGACGCCATCGAGCATCAGGGCTGGCGCTGCAGCGGCCACCTGCTGGCGTTGAACAGTTATGAAAACCGTGTGTATCAGATCGGCCTGGATGACGGCGACTTTCTGATCGCCAAGTTCTACCGCCCCGCCCGCTGGACCGATGCCCAGATCCAGGAGGAACACGCGTTTCTGCTTGAGCTGGCAGAAGAGGATCTGCCGGTAGTGGCGCCTCTGCTCGATGAGTCTGGCGCCAGCCTGATGCACTATCGTGATTACCGACTGACGCTGTTTCCACGTCAGGGCGGCCACACCCCGGACCTGGAGTCGCTCGACAACTTGCGCATCCTGGGCCGCTGTCTGGGCCGCATGCACGCCATTGGCGCGTCGCGACCATTTCGCCACCGGGTAACCATGACGGCGCAGCGCCTTGGTCACGAAAGCCGGGCGTTTCTCCTCGAATCCGATTTCATTCCGCACGAAATGCGTAATGCCTATGAAAGCCTCACTGCCGACCTGCTGACACGCATCGACCGGTTGAACATTCCGGCGGACGGTCGCATTCACGGCGACTGCCATCCGGGAAACCTGCTCTGGCGCGACGGCGGCCCGCACTTCGTCGACTTCGATGACAGCGTTACCGGCCCCGCTGTGCAGGATCTGTGGATGCTCCTCACCGGCGAAGGCGACGACCAGCTGTTGCAACTCGATGCGGTGCTGTCCGGCTATGAGACTTTTAACCACTTCGACGCACGCCAACTGGGCCTCATCGAAGCCTTGCGCACGCTGCGCATCATGCACCATGCCGCCTGGATTGCCCGGCGCTGGTCAGACCCCGCTTTCCCGCATGGTTTCAGCTGGTTCGGCACGTTGCGTTACTGGTCGGACCACGTGCTGGATTTGCGGGAACAAATGGCAGCCCTGGATGAACCACCGTTGAGTCGCTGGCCGTAAGTGCGATCGGGCGCAATCGACACACCAACTGGCAATCAACCGACAGCTTTGGTAAGCGAAATGTAGATCCAGGCCGGTTTTGTGAACCAGGTGCCACAGTGCGCGGCTCACTCGCAGTCAAATAGGGTTGGCGGCTACTGACACGGAGGCTCAAGCCATGCGCGCCCCACAATGCGTCATCGCACTCAGCACTGCGCTGGCATTGTGGCTGGCAGCAACTGCACCAGCCCAGGCCAGCGGAGCCGAACGTCTGAACCTGCCGGGCGCAATCCCGGCATTTCGCACGGCGTTACGGCTCGGATATGAAGACGCTGACTTCTTCCTCTACCAAAGCCCCGGTTACAACCAACCGGTGGTGGTGATGCGTTTCGTGCCACAGAACTGGCGGCAGCGGCAGTCCGAGGCTCAGAGGCTGTTCCTGGAAGTCCTGCCCGATCTGGACGACGTAAAGCCTTTTATCGCTGTCATCACGGCACAGCCCCGCCTCGGGAGCCTGCGTGAGGACCCCACCATTGGTGGTGACTGGGTGCTGGTCAGAAGGCCCAACAACACCTGGCGCATGCTCGACCAGGATATCTCGCGCTATGTCCGGTCTGAACTGAATTCGCTGCCAGAAGATGCCGAACCCCACCGCCGTGCATACTGGGAATGGCAGCTCGGCACACTCAGTTCCGATCCGAACCAGGCCATAAATGCCCTGCGCAACGCTCACGGTCGCCTGCAAGAGGTGGATGACGACCCCTGGGAGCTGCGGCATCGCACCAACCGCTCGCTGGTGACTCTGCACCACCAACTTGGCCAGCGGGAGAATATGCAGCCCTATCTGGTAGAGCTGGCGCGGCTGACTGGCCTGAGTGAAGGCCACGTGGGCGAGCAGGAACCTCTGCTGGGCAATCCGATCCGGCTTCCGCGGCAGGCCCGGGATCTAAACGATGCCGAGCTGTCCGATGCCCGCGTCATGTTGCGTTACACACTCAGCCCTTACGGCCTGCCTGAGAACATTCACGTCATCGAAGAGATGCCTGAGAATGCGGGCCTGGGACAGGCCGCCAGCGACGCTTTGCAAAGGTGGGTGTTCCTGCCCCGTCTGGAGAATGGCGAGCCGGTTGAAACGCCCAACGTGACGCGCGTGGTGCGTTTCGACTAGGGCTCAGGCCGGCGGCAGGCCCAGATCGGAGCGGTTGCGGAGCAGATTGGCGTACTGCAGCAGCAGAAACTCGCGCTCTGCCGACGGACAGGCTCGCAGCCGCTCACGGAATGCCCGCAGCCCGGTACTGGCCCCTTCCGGCAGTGGCATGCCGTCGGCGCTTCCGGCCGCCAGACTGTCTGCGGCATACTGCTGAGTCGGAAACACCCTGAGTCCGCCAACGATCTGCCGGTCCAGCTCTGCCGCCACTTCGTCCGCGTCCTCCAGCCCCGCGTCTATCGGCTGCCCGACTGTCAGGTGCACCCGCCCTTTATAACCGGTAATGCCATTGGCAATACTCTGCAGGTCTTCATCCGGCGCTTTCTGATAGGTGCCCGTCGCAGCCCGCACCGCCAGCTCGTGCGCCTTGATCTGATCACAGGGGTCCACTTCATAGCTGATCGAGACCGGGACCAGGGACAAGAACGGCACCAGTTCGGCAAAGCTCGCAAACTCTTTGCGCCAGGCCAGGGCCAGCATCTTGATGACGGCTGGATCCGTTCGGTCATAGCCATCCTTGGCCCGGCCTTCGCGCTGCGCAATCCATACCGGCTGGCGCTCATCAATAGACTGGCGGATATAGGCCGATGTCTTGGCCAGCGCCGCGTAAGCGGACTTTCCACCTTTCAGGCCACGGCGCACGATGAAGCTCTTGTTCAGGCGCATCAGGTCGGTGGCAAAAGGTCGCTGCAGCAGATTGTCCCCAATGGCAATGCGCACCGTGGGCCAGTCGGACTGATACAACGCATAGTTCAGAAACCCGGAATCCATCGAGATATCACGATGATTCGAGATGAACACCCAGGCCCGCCCGGCCGGCAGACGGTCTATGCCTTCAAAGGAGAAGCCGTCGGTTGTAGTTTCCACCATGCGTTTGAAGTAGTAGGCAACGAGCGCCTGGAAGTCATCAATCGAGCGCACGTCACCCACGATCCGGCGCAGACTCAGGCGCGTTGCCCAGCGCGCCAGCGGCGGCACCCAGCGTAGCGGCTTCGGCGCAGCAAAAGCGGCTACAACCCCCATGGCTTCCGGGTTGGCCAGCAGGTCCGCGATCACGCCGGGCACTTCTTCATCGTGATAGGGACGAATGTCGTCGAAATCCATCATCTGGGGAACCGTATGCGAAGGCACGCACCTTAGCCAAACTACCCGGCCTGGGGAAGCCTCACAGCAACAGCGCTGAGCTGCCAGACTTTGTCGACCGCGCACAATGTAATAGGGTATCCGCTGTTTTGCCGGCGAATTTTCTATGGATCTCAATCTTTTCGGACACAAGGCATTGGTCAGTGGCGCCTGGCGCGGCACCGGCCTGATTATCGCCAAGGCCCTGCTGGCCGAAGGCGCCAGCGTACTGGTCCATGGCTTTACACGCGAGCAGGCCGAAACCGGCTGCGCGGAGGCCGGTGGCGGCACGCCGGTGTGGGGTGACATCACCACAGATGAAGGCGCGGCCACCCTGCTGATGATGGTCGCGGATTACGCCCCCGACATCGACATCCTGATCAACAACTATGGCACAGCCGCCGGCGGCCAATGGCGCGACACCAACAGTGCGGCATGGGTTGAGCAGTATGAGCACAATGTCCTCAGCGCACAGCGGCTGATTCAGGGGCTGTTGCCAGGTCTGCGCCAGCGCCAGTGGGGCCGAATCATCAATCTGGGCACGGTCGGCTCCACGCGGCCGAACAATCGCATGCCGCACTATTACGCCGCCAAAGGTGCCCTGGCCACCATGACCATCAGCCTGGCACGCGAACTGGCCGGCACCGGCATCCGCGTCAATCTGGTATCGCCCGGCCTGATACTGACACCCGAAGTCGAAGCCCAATACTTAAGGCGCGGTCAGAGCGAGGGCTGGGGCAGCACCTGGGAGGAAATCGAGCCGCATGTTGCACGCAATATTCCGATTGGCCGCATCGTTCGCCGAGAAGAGATTGCGCACCTGATCTGTTTTCTGGCCAGCCCGCTCAGCGATGCACTGCATGGCCAGAACATCCGAATCGACGGTGGCTCGCTGGGCGTACTGACATGAACAGTGCCGATATGCAGCCCTACATCCTGCGCGCTGCCGGGGTCGCGCTGTTGTTGATTTTCCTGGTCACGTTCGACCCCAACGACCCCAGCCTGCTGAACCGCCTCGGCATATTGGGCCTCGGCGCCATTGGTGCTTGGCTGGCCCTGCAAAGCCTGTTTGCGCTGGCCCTCACCGCTGCGTTGCTGGCCGGTATTCACAGCGAGCCGGGCCATCCAGATCCACTGCGCGCCTGGCTCTATCCAGTGATTGCCGTCATCTCTGCAGGCCTTTTGCTGTGGCTGCTCGGGCACCGCTTTGCGGCACACATCCAGGCTACCCGGCAAGCGCGGTGGGCTGCCCGACAGCAAAGCCCGGAGCTGGGCGAGCAGCCGGGCGGGCAACGGGGCGACCGACACGCCGACCAACAGCCCAGCCAGCCGCCTGACGAACCGGACGATCGCCGATGACCAACGAGCTTCGACCCGAACCCGAGCTGTACCGGGCACTCGTTGGCGAACGCCGCCAGGACTACTACCTCGGTTACTTCCGTCGTGCCCTGCAACGCGGTTACCCGCCGCTGTCCTGGCACTGGCCGGCATTGTTTCTGGGCATGTTCTGGCTGCTGTATCGCAAGCAATACTGGTGGGTGATGATCTACCTGGCGATCTCCTGGCTTGCCATGCTGCTGGGTGTAGCGGCAGAGCAGGCAGCACCCGGTATGGGTAACCTGGTGTGGCTGACCGGCACCATCGGCTTTCAGTACATCTGGTTCCCCCTTAACGCCAACGCCATCTATTTTCGCTGGGCGCAAAGCCAGGTTCAGGGGGCGCGCGAAAACAACCCTGGCAACCAGTCGGCACAGATCGCGTGGCTGGAAACCCGGGGCGGCGTCAATGTGGCCGGCCCATGGATTCTGATAGGCTGCTTCTTCCTCCTTGTCGCCTTGCTGGGTGCACCTCCGGAATGAGCGCCGCACAAACACCGTCAATCGCCCCCTCTGCCGTCGCCCAGCTGATTTTCGAGGGCTTCGCTGTTTATCGACAGCAGTTCAGAGACCTCACACTGAGCTCCAAAGAACGCTTCGAGACAGCAGCCTGGCTGGCGGTGCAGGAAGCCGGCGCTGCTCGCCTGGCCCTCTACCACAGCAACACCGAAAGGGTCACGGCAGAGTTACGTGCTCTGGTGGACGATCAAACGATCACACCGGCACAGTGGGCCGCAGCAAAAGCCCGCTTCGCCGAGCTGATTCAGAACGAGTGGGACTACGAACTCCAGGAAACGTTTTACAACTCCATCCATCGGGAAATCACGTTCGATGCGGATGTCTCCGATGATGAGATGTTTGTCACCAGCGCGTTCTCCGAAGTACCCAAACAGGAGCCACCGGCGCTGATCCGTACCTACTACCCGACACCGGACGTCGCCGGGACGGTGCGCCAGCTACTGCTTGACTACGAGTTCAATCCGCCATGGCAGAACATTGATCGCGACGTGCGCAACATTCTGCGCTCCATCACTGAGCTGCATCGGGAAATTCGTGATCTCGACGGCCTGCGTATCGAAGCCTTACGACCCGTGTTCTACCGTAACAAGGCCGCTCACCTGATCGGCAAAATTGTTTACAAGGAAGACTGCTGGCCCCTGGCCTTGCCGATCCTGGTGGATGAACAGGACCACAGCATCTACGTCGATACCTTGATCTGCGATACCGATGAACTGTCGGTATTGTTCAGCTTTACCCGCTCGTACTTCATGGTTGACGTTCCTGTGCCGCGGGTATTGGTTGACTACCTGCAGGAGCTGCTGCCAGGCAAGAAACGCTGGGAGCTGTACACCTCGATCGGGCTGCACAAACACGGGAAGA
>SKXG01000021.1 GCA_007128525.1 Pseudomonadales bacterium
ATCCCACTGACCCCTTCGGCGCGGGTTGCAATCGCCATTCGGTGTCCGTCTGTGGCCACGGCCCGCACCCGACTGCCGTCCACCTCAAGCAGCAAACCGTTGAAGTAATAGCGGACGTCCTGCTGCGCCATCGAAAAACTGGTCTCGTCGATCAGGCGCTGCAATTCAGCCTGCGACACCGTGAACTCGACATCAGCAGCCGCGCCTTCAATTCCCGGAAACCCTTCTGCAGACAGTGACGCCAGCGAGAAACGACTGCGCCCGCTGCGAATCAGCGCCCGATCCTCCTCAACCTCCACCGTCAACTCCGCTGAATCCGGCAGCGAACGCCAGATATCAGCCAGTTTTCGCGCCGGAATGGTCGCCCGCCCGGGCTGGCTGACGTCCACGCCCCCAATGCGTGCCACCAACTCGACTTCCAGATCGGTGCCGGTCAGGCGTACCTGATCACCTTCCACATCGAGCAGCAGATTGGCCAGAATCGGCAGTGTATGGCGACGCTCAACCACGCCCGTTACCAGCAACAGGGGCCGCAGCAGCGCATCACGTTGCACTTTGAATTTCATCTCAAGCTCTTCCTCAGCATCAGTGGGGGCCGGCGCAGGTTGCCGACGATTCAGCTATTCAGCAGGCGGTTCAGATTCCGGTAGTCTTCAGCCACATCGGCACTGCTGTCCTTCAGTTCGGCAATCTTACGACAGGCATGCAACACCGTTGTATGATCCCGACCACCGAAGGCTTCGCCGATTTCCGGCAATGAGTGGCTGGTTAGCGACTTCGCCAGCGCCATGGCCATCTGGCGCGGCCGCGCAATGGTGCGGCTGCGACGCTTCGACAGCAGGTCGGACAGCTTGATCTTGTAGTACTCGCCGACAGTGCGCTGGATATTCTCGATGCTGACCTGCCGGTCCTGGATGGCCAACAGATCCCGCAGCGACTGCTTGACCTGATCCACGGTAATTCTGCGACCCGTAAAGTGAGCATTCGCTATCACCCGCTTCAGCGCACCTTCTAACTCACGCACATTCGACCGGACGCGTTCGGCGATGAAAAAGGCCACCTCGGTAGACAGCTCCACCTGCTCCAGTTCAGCCTTTTTCATCAGGATCGCAGCCCGGGTTTCCAGCTCCGGCGGCTCAACTTCCACCGTCAGGCCCCATACGAATCGGGACTTCAGACGCTCCTCAAGACCATCAATCTCGCTCGGGTAGCGATCACAGGTCAGAATCATCTGGTGGCCCTGCTCCAGCAGGGCATTGAAGACGTGAAAGAACTCTTCCTGGGACTTCAGCTTGTTGGCGAAAAACTGGATATCGTCAATCAACAGCGCATCGACCGAGCGATAGTACTGAATAAACTCCTGCATGGTCGCCATCTGCATCGCCTTGACCATGTCCTGCACAAACCGCTGCGAGTGCAGATACACGACCTTGGCACCCGGATTCTTGTCCATGATCTGGTTGCCGACCGCATGCATCAGGTGGGTTTTGCCCAGCCCGACACCGCCGTACAACAGCAACGGGTTGTAGGACCGACCGGCATTCTCCGCCACCTGGTATGCCGCAGCTTTGGCAATCTCGTTCGACTTGCCCTCAACGAAGTTGGCAAAGGTAAAGCCCCGATTCAGATCGTCCGACGAACTGTTCCGACCCAGCCCCTCGGCCCGACGCGGCCTCGTCGCCAACTCAGGCAGCTGACTGCCGACGGCCAACTCCAGATCCAGCGTCGCCCCGGGCTCGCGCAGATCGTCAAGCAGCTCCCCGATGCGCCCCCAGAACATGGTGTGCACCTGGTCCTTCACATAACGATTCGGTGCCAGCAACTGCAGCTGGCTATCGAGCTCGCGGACCTGTAACGGCCTGATCCAGGTATTGAACTGCTCCGAACTCAGCTCATCCTGAAGCCGATCCAGGCATTTCTGCCATACCGATAGCGCTGTCAAAGCTCTGCCCCCAGAAAAAATGTGCAAGCGGTTTTTTTGAACATTCTACTGACTCACCTCTGGGCCAACCATCGAAGTTCCCCCCAGCCTCACAAGCCTTCGCAGCTAAGTCACTGATAGTTGGGGTCTGACGCCAAACCGACCACAAAAACTTTCTGCACCCGACAACAAGCCGCCTGTGAGCGAACCATTGAACAGCCTGTGGATAACTTTTGGAAGGGGCAGCGCTGTGGAAATCTGGGGATAACCCGGGTCGGTTATCCCCTGCTTGCATCGACCTCATCCACAGCTTGTCCTTGTCGCTAACCCCGAGCCGGCGGGCCGGGCTGCCACTTATACACACAAACCGACCGCCCCAATAACACCAACCACAATATCTCTATATATAAACCTTTAATTATTTGGGCTGTGCACAACTCGGACATTCGCCTCTGAACATGAGCTCCTACCGTCATCGCCATTTGACAGTCAACAGGGCCGCGCCTAAAATCGCCGACCCTTGAATTCCGGCTGGTCAGAACCATGAAGCGCACATTTCAACCCAGTGTCCTCAAGCGCAAGCGTACGCATGGCTTCCGTGCCCGCATGGCGACCCGCAACGGCCGCAAGGTGTTAAATGCCCGCCGTGCCAAGGGACGCAAGCGTCTGGCGGTTTAAGCCAGACCTAGGTGCGCTTCTCCCGGCACCAGCGTCTCACCGACAAGGCACAGTTTGATCAGGTTCTGCGCCACAGACGCTTTCGGCAGCAAAGCCAGGGCTGTCGTTTGTACGCCGCCCCCAACCAGCTGGACCACCCTCGCCTCGGACTGATCATTGGCAAGCGCCAGGTGCGCCTCGCGGTGACCCGGAATCGGCTGAAACGGGTGATCCGTGACAGCTTCCGTCGTCACCAGCATGAATTGCCACCCGCCGATATCGTCGTGCAGATGTTCGCGGCACCCGACAATGCCGAGCTACAGGGTATACTGTCGCGCCTTTGGCAGGACCTGGCCGCCGCCTGGCCGTCGATACACGACGGTGCGGCGAGCCCCGATCAACGGAGTGCGCAGCCATGACCATTTCAGCCGCTACTGTTCGGCACTTGCGGGCGTTTCCGGTACGTCTGCTCAGCGCCGTGTTGCGTGGGCTGATCAGCGTGTACCGTTATCTGCTGAGCCCCTGGCTCGGCCAGACCTGCCGATATCACCCGAGTTGTTCGCAATATGCGCTGGAAGCCATAGACACGCACGGACCTGTGCGCGGCAGCTGGCTCGCCGTGAAACGGATCGGACGTTGTCATCCGTTTCATCCCGGCGGCTATGACCCAGTGCCGGCCCGCGACAAATCTTCCACCTCCTGACTCTGGTAATTGCTGTCCATGATGCCGCCTGAATTACAACGCATACTGTTGCTCGTTGGCCTGGCTGCCACGGCCTATCTTTTGATCCTGGCCTGGAACCGTGATTACGGTCAGGACGAGATCCCGGTAGAGCGCGACAGCGCACCGGCAATCTTCGATGCCGATACGCTGGTGCCGACCGACCCGGATGAAGAGGCACAGCCCCGCATCTCCGACGTACCGGATCCGAGCCTGCTGGACGAAACTGACCCGGCTGACGTGGCGACGACCCGTCCGACACCGGCTGAAACACCGACCAATCGACTCATCGAAGTGCGCACACCCAGACTGCATGTCTGGATCGACCGGCTCGGTGGCGACATCATCCGGGTGGAGCTGCCGCTGTTTCCCGTCAGCCGCGACCGCCCTGATGTGCCCTTCCAGCTGCTAGACAACACACCGGGCCGTCTCTATGTCTCGCAGAGTGGTCTGACTGGTCCCGATGGCATCGACACCGGTGAGTCCCGACCACTATTCGATGTTGATCAGAACCGTTTTGAGTTCACCGATCAGCCTGGCGAGGTCGTGCTGCGCTTCCGTAACGGCGCCGCAGAGATTGACAAAGTTTTCGTGTTCGATCCCGATGACTACGCCATTGAAACCCAATATCGCGTCAACAACCTGGCTGACGAACCCTTCCGCGCTGCCCTCTTCGGTCAGATCAAGCGTGGCGACCATGACGCGCCGGGCTCGGGTGCGCCACTGGGCATTCAGCCTTTTGTTGGCCCGGCCCTGACCACCGACGATGATCGCTACAACAGAATCCGCTTTCGCAATTTGCGCGACAGCAACCTGAACGAGCAGGTGGATGGCGGCTGGATTGCCATGCTGCAGCACTACTTTCTGAGTGCCTGGATACCGGATCAGACCGACCGCAACCGTTTCTACGGTCAGCATCGAGCCGATGGCGACTACGTCGTGGGCTTTATCGCGCCGCAGCGCGTCATTGCGCCGGGTGACACTGGTGTCTACAGCGCCAAGTTCTATGTCGGGCCCAAAGACCAGGATCGACTCGCCGAACTTGCGCAGTATCTGAATCTGACCGTTGATTACGGTTTTCTGTGGTGGCTGGCCCTGCCGCTGTTCAAGCTGCTGCAGTTCCTGCATGGCATCGTCAACAATTGGGGTGTGGCAATCATCCTGCTGACCGTGGTCATCAAAATCCTGCTGTATCCGTTGTCGGCGGCAAGCTTCAAGTCCATGGCCAATATGCGCCGTGTCGCCCCTCAAATGAAACGTTTGCAAGAGCGTTATGCCGACGATCGGCAGAAGCTGTCACAGGAAATGATGGCGCTGTACAAACGTGAAAAAGCCAACCCACTGGGTGGCTGTCTGCCGATGCTGCTGCAGATGCCGGTGTTCATTGCCCTGTACTGGGTGCTGTTTGAAAGTGTGGAACTGCGGCATGCGCCATTCATGCTGTGGATCCAAGATTTGTCGGCGATGGATCCTTATTTCATCTTGCCGATCCTGATGGGCGTGACCATGTACGTGCAGCAGTCCCTGAACCCGCCGGTGCCGGATCCGACGCAGGCCAAGATCATGAAGATCATGCCGGTGTTCTTCACGGCGATCTTCCTGTTCTTCCCGGCTGGTCTGGTGCTGTACTGGTTCGTCAACAATGGTCTGAGCATTCTGCAGCAGTACATTGTGAACAAGCAGGTGGAAGGAAAAGCAGCTGCCAGCAAGTCCTGACCAGTCCGGCGACACCATTGCTGCCGTCGCGACCCCGCCGGGTCGGGGTGGCATTGGTGTGGTCCGGGTGTCAGGGTCTGATGCCCTGTCGATCTGTCAGGCGGTCACCGGCCGACGGCCGCGACCGCGTTACGCGACCTTGGCCGAGTTTCGTGATGCTCAAGGTGACCTGCTCGATCAGGGGCTGGTGCTGTACTTCGCGGGGCCGGCATCTTTTACCGGCGAGGACGTCGTCGAGTTTCAGGGCCATGGCGGCCCGGTGGTCATGGACCTGCTGCTCAGCGCGGTTCTGGCCCAAGGCGCACGCCTGGCCCGGCCCGGAGAATTCAGCGAGCGGGCCTTTCACAACGACAAGCTGGATCTTGCCCAGGCCGAAGCCGTTGCCGACCTGATCGACAGCGCCTCCCGAGCAGCGGCACTGGGTGCCGCCCGCTCACTGTCCGGTGCGTTCTCCGACGAGATACACCGCATTGCCCAGGCCATGCTGGAGCTGCGCATCTATATCGAAGCGGCCATCGACTTTCCCGAAGAGGAAGTCGACTTCCTGGCCGAAGGTCAGGTTGAACAGCGTGTGCGCGATCTGCTTGATCAGCTCGCGGCTGTGCAGCGTAACGCCCAGCAGGGCGCGCTGCTCAATGAGGGCATTCGTCTGGCGCTTGCCGGTCGGCCCAATGTCGGCAAGTCGAGTTTGCTCAATCGGCTGACTGGCTATGACCGCGCTATCGTCACCGACATTGCCGGCACCACGCGTGACAGCCTGGCTGAGCAACTGACGCTCGACGGTATCCCGATCACGCTGGTCGACACCGCAGGCCTGCGACTGACGGAAGACCGGGTGGAAATAGAAGGCATCGAGCGTGCCCGGCTGCAGATCGCCCAGGCCGATCAGGTGCTGCTGCTGGTCGACCAGGATGATCCGAACGATTGGGCCGCTCTGATCGAAGAGCAGCAGTTGCCACGCGACCGGTTGACGCTGGTGCGCAACACGATTGATCTCGGGGGCGAAGTCGAAACGGCAGCCTGGGATGGGCTGCCAGTACTGCCCATCTCGGCGCTGACCGGCACGGGTATCCCGGCATTGATCGACCATATCAAAGTGCTCGCCGGCTATCGTCCGGCTGAAGGCAACTTCTCTGCCCGGCGCCGCCACCTGACCGCGTTGGGCCAGGCCCAGACTCATGTGGAACACGGGCTTACGCAGTTGCTGACGCTTGGAGCGGGAGAGTTGCTCGCCGAAGACCTGCGCCAGGCCCATGATGCGCTTGGCGAGATTACCGGTCGGGTCAGCGCGGATGCGCTGCTCGGCGAGATCTTTTCGAGCTTCTGTATCGGCAAGTAAGGCCGCGCGGCCCCTGGGCGCCACCACCAGCCTCCTTTATACTGAGGGGTTCGGCGCAAAACGCGACACAGTCAATACCCGGAATCCACCATGATCCACCCAGAACACTTTGATGCCATTGTCATCGGC
>SKXG01000319.1 GCA_007128525.1 Pseudomonadales bacterium
AGCGATCGCCAAGATTGGAACCCAATCCGATGTATACGGCACGGTGAATAGCCGTTCAAAGCCTCAGAGTCGGGCACGGTGAGACAGCGGTGTCGTCCCCGAAGGACTGCGCTTCTGCCGGTGGGCCAGCCACCTGCCGGGAACGCTGGCCAGACAGCGCAGATTTGATTTCAAGGACTCGATCTCGGTCAAGGCGATAATTCAAGAAGAACAGTACGCCCATCAGCGTGAAAATCGACGTCACCGGTCCCGCGATCAGCCCCAGTTGCCAGATGACCTCCGGCGCGACCTCCCCGACACGCGCCTGGGTTGGAAAGCTGATCAGGTCGAGGCCGATGCCGCCAAGTACCGCACCGAGAGCGCTGGTGGCTTTCAAAGAGAAAGCCCGTGCCGAGTAGATCACACCTTCCTGCCTGTTTTCCGTTGCCAGTTCCTGTTCATCAGCGATGTCCGCCAGCATCGAGTTCAAGGTTACCGCCACAATCGGCAGTATCGAGCCCCCTAGAAAATAGGTGGACAGGACCAGATAGAAGATGACCGGCGACTCATTGCCGGGAAGCACATCAGTGAACAGTCTGAGACAGATCAGCAAATTGCTGTTCAAGATGCCGAACACCGCAGCACCGACCAGCGCATTGCGTTTATCAAACCAACGGGTAAACCAAGGGGCCAGCATGAATGAGATTGGCAGGCCGGCAATGGTAGCTATCCCGACCCAGCGCAGTTTTTCAGTTGGCAACTCCCAGAAGTGTACGCCCATATAAGTGTTGAATGTCCCTTCGACGGCGAGCACCAGACTGGCCAGTACCGAGCCGACGAAAAGCACCCGGAAGGAGGGATTCCGGAACACCGAACCCAACTCCCGCAACATGGTCAGGACGCCGCCGCTGGTCGGCGCCACGGCCAGAGCCCGTGTGGCCTGCAGGTAGGGGATCTCTTTCCAGGTACCGGCGACACACAACAGGATACTGACCAATACCGTACTTGCTGCGACAACAGACAGCAGCCCATAGCCACCGGGATTGTAGAGTCCATGTGTGAATTCCGGCGAACTCGGAAAGATAAAGCTGAGTGCTATGAAATAGAAACCGTAACCGCCCAGGGCCCCAAACAATGTGCTGTACGCGAACACGCGGGTTCGATCCGTGTAGTCATGCGCCATCTCCGCACCCAGGGCCAGATGCGGAATGTGGTAGAGCGTCAGAAACAGCCGCAGCGACACAGCCGCGACCAGCAACCAGATCATGTAGAAGGCCTGGCTCATATCCGCCGGGGGATTGAACATCATCAAAATGGATGCAGCGAAGGGCAATGCCGAAGTCAGCATCCAGGGATGCCGCCGCCCGAATCGGGTCTTGGTGCGATCCGACAGGTAACCTGCGACTGGATCGGTCAGTGCATCCGCAAGTACAGCCAGCCCAAGCACCAATGCCGTCAGGCTGGCTGAAACCCCAATAATCTGGTTGTAGTAAAAGAGGACGAAGGTATTGAAGACCGAAGTCTTAACCCCTTCTGCTACCTGTCCCACACCAAAACCGAGCTTTGAGCTGATCGGAAGTTGACGGTCCAAAGATGTGCTCCAGGCCTACCGAAGCGCGATTCTGTCGCCAGCAAAGCCTGGATTGCAAGTCAGCCCTGCACGCCACCCCAAGGCAGCAGCCCTGTCAACAGCTCACCGCCATCGACTGGCAGCAGCACGCCGGTCATAAACGAGGCGTCAGGACTGGCCAGAAACCTGGCTGCATTGACGACGTCGGATATCTCGCCCCAGCGACCCAACGGAATCAACTCAGGTACAGCCTTGCCCATGACCGGGCTCTCGACACCGCCCCGGGACATCGACGTTTTGACATAGGTCGGGCAGATCGCGTTGCTGCGTATGCCTGCACTCGCATATTCAATGGCCAGGCACTGGGTCAAGCTGGCCTGTGCCGCCTTGGCCAGGTTGTACGGCGCCTGGCCCTGGTGCGCCCGCAACCCGGCCGTCGACACCAGATTGATGATGTTGCCGCCAGTGCCCTGGTGCAGGAACTGCCTGACTGCTGCCTGCGCACACAACCAACTGCCTCTGACCTGCACGGCAAGACAGGCTTCCAGATCATCAACGCTGAGCTGATGCAGCGGCGCACCACCACGCCAGACACCGGCATTGTTGACCAGAATATCCAGCCGCCCGAAACGGGCGACCGTCGCCTCAAACAGAGACTTTACGTCGGCTTCAACGCGCACATCACAGGTCTGAAAGAAGGCTTTGCCACCATCCCGGACAATCCATTCGGTGGTGCTGAGCTCAGGCATCTCATCAAAATTGCCGGCAGCCCGCGCCTCAGTCAGGTCGGCAATCACCACAGCAGCCCCTTGCATGGCGAATGATTGCGCGATGGCACGACCAAAACCAGTGCTGCCTGCGGTTATCACCGCCACCTGACCACTCAATGCCGTCGTCTGTATGTGGTTATCTGGCATTTTCAACCCTATTCCGCCGGGCGTTCGAAAAACTGTGCAATACGGCCACCGTCAACAACCAGGTCATGGCTGTTAATGAAGCTACCTGCATCACTGGCAAGAAACAGCGCCGCCTGCGCAATGTCGTCAGCCACACCGGACCTGGGCAATGGTGTCGCGCGCGCCAGGTTGCGTTCCAACTTCTCCAGCTTTCTGGCGTTGTCCTCATCGGCCAGCGTATTGGCCCGGGCAGAACCACCCCAGAAGATCGGCGTGGCAATGGCACCCGGTGAAATGGCATTGACCCGGATGCCATGTGGACCAAGTTGTACGCCGGCATTTCGTGTCAGCTGCGATACCGCTGCCTTGGCGGCGCTGTACAAGTAACCGCCCTGACCAAACCGATGCGCCGCGATACTCGAATTGTTGATGATCACACCGCCGCCCTGCGGCTTCATGATTCGGGCAGCGTGTTTGATGCCGAACACCACGCTGCCAAGCAGCAGCCGCAGACTGTAGTCGAAGTCTTCTTCCGTGACCGTCTCCAGCGATCCGCGATCTGGCGCACCAGCATTATTGAAGAGACAGTCAACACGGCCAAAGCGGGACACTGTCGCATCGACCAGAGCCTCTATATCACGCTCGTTCAGCACATCAGCCCGCTGGAAAGCGCAGTGCTCACCCAGCGACTCGGCAATCGCCTCCCCTTTGTCGGCAGTGCGGCCTGCAATCATGACCTTGGCGCCTTCTTCGATGAACAGCCGCGCCGTCGCCTCGCCAATACCACTGGTCGCACCCGTAATGATGGCGACCTTGTCTGCCAGTCTGTTACTCATAGTTACTCCTCAATTTCCGTTGGTTCCTGTTCCGCCGCAGCCTCTGGCAGAGCAAAGGCCAGCAGCACGTTCCCTGGCATCTGATTGAATAGACTGTAACCGGACTGGACGTAGATCATGCGGTCGGCCACCACCACACCACCTTTGTCGATGGCGCCGCCATGCCCGGAGACCTGATTGACGGTGTCAAAGGGTCGCGCCGTGGCCGCCTGCCAGAGGACAGCACCATCAGCCGCTGCATGGGCCCGGACCTGGCCGTCCGTGCCCGCAGCAAAAATCACTCCGGGCGCACCGGCGGCCGCCGCCGAATAACCATAGAAATAGGAACAGGCTGGCCACGGCGTTCCTGTGGCACGGCCACCGTCCCCACCCAGGTCACAGCCACGCTCGATTCGGTGCGCCCATTTCTGGCTGCCGTCGCGAATGTCGAGTGCGTACAGGCCAGGTTGTGCCTCGTAACCCGGCATTCGATAGTCCGGGTCATTGACCGGCACATAAAGGGTGCCATCCTGCAGGCTCATGCCCCAATGTATGCCCCCAAGCCAGGTGCCCTGACTCAGCCGGGTTCGCCAGATCAGCCGACCGTCCTGACCCGGATCCAGCGCATAGACCTCTCCTGACTTCTGTCCGGCCAGCAGAATCTCACGACCGTTTTCAAGCTGTGCGCGAATGACAGAGGCGCCAAAATCAAAATCCGGACCTTCATCTTCCGGACAGTTCGCGCCTCGCGGTCGCATCGTGCAGGAATCGTTGTAGGTATCGCCTTTGGTGCCCTGGAAGGACCAGGCCAGCTCACCGGTGTCCATCGTCAGCGCAACAATGGCATCGCTGAGTTCGGTTGCCGGCGCAGAGTTGTTCTGCCCCGTGCCTACATACAGCCGATTGCGGTCGGGGTCGACGGTCGGTGTAGACCAGACTGACGCACCGGATGGTCCCCAGGCCGGAGCACCCACCGGATTGTAGCCGGTGCGCTGAGCTTCAGGCCCCATAAAAGTCTGCCATTGCACCTCGCCGGTTGCGGCATGCAGCGCCACAACAGCACCCCTTGCCCGGCAGCAGGGATGATCGTCCCGTCGCGCCAGCGACACCTCAAACGAGGACACCGGCACAAAGAGCTGCGTGTCGTGCTGAACCGGAGACCCTGTCAGCATCGACCAGGGATACAGGCGCAAGGTTCGCTCCCAGAGCACACTGCCATCCCGGGCATCCAGGGCCAGAACCCGCGCCGCGGTGTCACCGACATACAGCACTGGATCACCCGTATCCGGATTCTGGCCGAGATGCAACGCAGTGCGCACTGGCGCATCAGCATCCTGCATCCAGCGCACACAGCCGCTCCGACGGTCCAGAGCGAAAACCTGTCCGGCTGTCGTTGCAAGATACAGAGTGTCGCCAGCCACCACCGGCTGGGAGCGCATGGTTGCGGCGCCAGGCACAGCAAACGCCCATGCCAGTGACAGTTCAGCGACGTTGTCGGCATTGAGCGCGCTGTCGGGTTGGTGCCGGGTCTGGCGCAAGTCGACACCCCAGCGGCCGTTCCAGACAGGTTCGAGATCGCCGGCTGCTGACGATTTGGATGCGTCGCAATAGTCCGCTGCGGTTGGCTCGTAGCCGGCAATCGAAGCGTCACCGGCCAACCAGTCCGCCAGTTGCCGTCGCTGGCCACGATCCAGGCCTTCTGCGTAGGGACGCATACTGCCCCGATTCATGGCGAACTGGATCTGTAGCGGATGCATCTGTTGCAGTGCGGGCAGGCCTGGCGCTCCGGCCGTATCGCCAGCAAGGTGGCAGCTTGCACAGCGCTCCGTGAACAATGCGGCGCCCGGCGACGCCGCAGCGGTATCTTCAGCATCCTGCGCTTCGCCCGACTCTGCGGCCAGTGCCAGCGTACCCAAGCAGGCCACTGCCATCAGCATCAGAAGTCGCGACCCGCGTGATCGCCCAGATATCACTCGTCGCCTGCTTTCAGATGTTCGTCCAGCCAGGCGATCTGCAACGCCAGTGCGCGCTCATAGCTGGGGCCGGAATAGATCTCATAGTGGCTGCCCGGGAGAATGTCGTAGCGGGCCGGTGCATGCTCCCGCACGATCTCATACAGCGCGCCACCGTTCTGTCGGATATCGAACAGCTCTTCATCCTCCACATCGATAACCAGAGTCGCGGCCCGGACGTCGGGCGCCCGTGCAAAGGGGTCATAACGTCGGTGCTGGCCCCAGTCCATCGCACCCCGCAGTCCGGCCAGCTTTGACTCCTCGCCTGGCACCGGATCCAGCTCGCCGCGGGCTATGGCTGCGCGACGCTGCCAGACGGACGCCTCAGACAATGGGCTGGCGGCAGGCAGGTTGCGCAGCCCGGCCAATGTGTTGACGCTGCCCGTCTGTACAATCAGCGCCCGAATCTGCGGCAACTCGGCACTGATGTAGACGGCCAGCCCACCACCGAGACTGGTGCCCCACAGCGCCATCCGATCCGCATCCACTGCCGGCTCTGCACTGGCGAAGGCGAGGGCGTTGCGTATGTCCTCCAGAAAGCCGAACGGTTCGACGATCTCACGGACCTCTCGGATCTCCAGGTCTGCGGTGTCGTCTGCGTCACCGACCCGGTCAGGCGCAATCAACCGGCCAGGGCTGGCGCCCCAGCCACGATAATCGAAGACCAGTACCGCATATCCGGCACGGGCAAAAGGCGCCGCATACCCACGGTTCAAGTAGCCCTTGGTGCCTCCCCAGCCGTTGGCCAGCACGACCACCGGCACCTGGCGTGACGGATCGTCACGGTCAATCCCTGCCGGCAGCCACAAATCACCAGCCAGGGGAACGCCCTCGCTGATGATGTTGACGTTGTACCGTTCCGGTGCGTCCTGTGCGATCACAGCCGCCGGAACCACCAGAAGCGCCGCCACCAACAGTGCCAACACCACCTTTGGGCGCCAGGCTGAGCCCACGACCCATAGCATCGTCCCTGCCTGCACTCCTGCCAGCTCTCCTGTCTGCTTAGTCCCCATCATCTCCACCCCTCCATCTAGGCCGTTTTTTGATCAGGCCCATTTTGTAGGTGGCAGAGCCCCAAATCAGGGACATCGCCACGCCATACCGGACATTCAATCGGGTCGCTAATGTGCAGAACTTTTATTCAAATCACAAGTATG
>SKXG01000120.1 GCA_007128525.1 Pseudomonadales bacterium
AGTCTCTGGAAGTGCGCGCAGCGCCCCCGGCCGCCCGTCGGCACCATGACATCTATGTGGACCTGTCCGGCATCGCCAAGGGTTATGGCGTGGACGCTGTATTTGAGTTGCTGGCCGCCTCATCCTGCGAGGCGGCGCTGGTGGACATCGGTGGTGATCTCAGGGTCGGGGCCGAGCGTCCGGACGGGCGCGGCTGGCGTATCGGTATCGAGGTGCCTGAGCCGGGCACGCGGGATGCTGCCCATAGGGTTATCGAGCTCACTGATAAGGCTCTGGTCACGTCCGGCGACTACCGCAATTTCCTGGAACATGACGGGCAGCGATTGTCACACACCATGGATCCGCGCACCGGGCGGCCGGTGACGCATCAGGTCGCTTCCATCACCACCATTCATCGTTCCGCCACCTGGGCTGATGGCTATGCCACGCTGTTCGGCGTGCTGGCGCCCGATGACGCCCTGGCACTGGCCGATGAGCAGTCGGTGCCGGTCTTCATGCTGGTCCAGGATGACAATGATGGCATTGTCGAACGCTATGCCGGTGGATTCGATGCCTGGCTGGATGCAGATTGAGCTGTAACTTGCGCTGGAAGCGGTTTAGGTCGCTTACTGGGGCGGTGGCTTGGTAGAATGGCAACTGAATCCACAAGGATGGTCAGACAGGTGAACTCATGATGCTGCTGGTTGTGTTCGGAGTCATGTTGCTGTTCATGGCAGCGATGGCGGTCGGTGTGATGTTCGGCCGGCAGCCCATTCAAGGCAGCTGCGGCGGCGTCGGCAAGTTCGGCCTGTCCGGAGAGTGTGAGTTTTGCGGTGGTGACCCGGCCAAGTGTGAAGAGGGCGAGCTGGATACCTCGGCTGTCCAGGAGGAGGGCAAGCAGGCGCTGGCCTATGATGCCACCAGAGCCGGAAAGCCTGCCGAACGCGGCTCCGATTGAGCGGCTTCGGAATCTTTTGATTGTGATCAATACCCTGTCCTGGCACGCCGCAGCGCAACGTGCGTTTCGGTACTTGCCTGGCTGCTGAGCCCCCCGCCTTGTTTCGTCCGCTTGCTGCCAATATTGGGATGCGGTACGCCGTATCCCGGCGCAGTTTTATTTCCTTTATCAGTACCATCGCCGTCAGTGGGCTCGTGCTCAGTGTGGCCGTACTGCTGATCGTCACGTCGGTCATGAACGGCTTCGAGCGTGAGTTGCGCGAGCGCGTGTTGGGTGTGGTGCCACATCTGACGCTGCATGGCAGCCAGCCGGTCCGGGACTGGGAAGGGCTGGCAGCGCAGGCACTGACGGTGCCCGGGGTGACCGGTGCTGCGCCCTTTGTTCAGGGTGCGGGGCTGGTAGCCGTCGGCCAGCAGAGCGCCGGTGTCAGCATTACGGGTATTGCACCGGAACATCACGCCCAGGTTTCGGATATCGCCACCTACCTGCAGAGCGGCGGGCTGGACACGCTGGCAGCGGGTGAGTTCGGGGTGCTGCTGGGCGCACGGCTGGCACAGCGACTGGGTCTGACGGTTGGCGACAGTCTGACACTGGTACTGCCCGAGGCCAGCGTGTCACTGGCGGGGCTCACGCCACGTCAAAAGCGGGTGACCGTTGCTGGCCTGATCGACACCCGGTCGGAACTCGACAGCCGGACGGTCTATCTACACATCGGGGATGCCGCCCGACTGTTCCGGCTTGGCGACCGGGTTCATGGCTTGCAGCTGCGAACGGCTGACCTGTTTGCTGTTGGTGCAATGGCTGAGCAACTCCGAGCCATGCCGCACGAGGAAAGCTTCCGCATCACCAGTTGGATGCGCATGCACGGCAATCTGTATCAGGCCATTGGCTTTCAACGCGCCACCATGTTCCTG
The DNA here is from genome assembly GCA_007128525.1 of Pseudomonadales bacterium. Lineage (GTDB taxonomy): Bacteria > Pseudomonadota > Gammaproteobacteria > Pseudomonadales > Azotimanducaceae > SKXG01. The sequence continues at coordinate 1,852 of SKXG01000120.1, forward strand.
TTGCTGTCGCTGCTGGTTGGTGTTGCAGCCTTCAATCTGGTGTCGTCGCTGATCATGGTGGTTAATCAGCGCCGGGGGGATGTGGCGATACTGCGGACTCTGGGGGCTGGAAACCGCACCATTCTGGGAACATTCATCACCCTTGGCAGCCTGGTGGGCTTGTTGGGGGTTGGAATGGGCATTGGCCTGGGGCTACTGGGCGCCTATATGATTCAGGATGGCTATCTGTGGCTTGAGCAGCAGCTCGGGTTGAACCTGATGAGCCAGTACTTCGTAACCTACTTGCCGTCGGAAGTGCGTCCTGGTGATGTGTTGACCGTAGCTTCGGTGGCACTGGGATTGTGTGTGCTGAGCACTTTATATCCGGCCTGGCGAGCTGCCCGGCTGAAACCAGCAGAAGTGTTGCGTTATGAGTGAAGAATTCGCGCTGCAAGGCATCGCCTTGAGCAAGGCCTACGAACAGGGCGGCAACGAACTGATTGTGCTTGATGGGCTCGAGCTTGAGGTCGAGCCTGCACAGCGGCTGGCGATCCTGGGCCGGTCCGGGTCCGGCAAGAGCACGCTGCTGCATATCCTCGGCGGGCTTGCCGACGCTGACAGTGGTGAGGTCTGGGTCCGCGGACAGTGCCTGTCTGCGATGAACTCGGCCCAGCGCGCGGCTTTTCGGAACCGGCATCTGGGTTTCGTTTATCAGTTGCATCATCTGCTGCCGGAATTCAGTGCATTGGAAAATGTTGCCATGCCGCTGTTGCTGGGCAAGATTGCCCCGGCTGAGGCCATGGCGCAGGCGGCTGAAATGTTGTCTGCCGTTGGTCTGTCCCAGCGCGACAGCCACAAGCCCAGCCAGCTTTCCGGTGGCGAACGGCAGCGCGTTGCCATTGCCCGTGCGCTGGTTGCCCGGCCGGCAGTGGTGCTGGCCGATGAGCCCACCGGTAATCTCGACCGCCGCAGTGCGGAAGCCGTATTCGAGCTGATGGTCGCACTGGGTGAGAGCACGGGCACGGCTTTTGTCGTGGTTACCCATGATGAATCGCTGGCTCAGGCACTGGGACGACAACTGGTGCTTGAAGACGGTCAACTGCACGAACTGCAGCGCGCATGAGCCCGTTGCTGCGTTGGACATCACTGTGGATTGGCTGGCGCTACCTGCGTGGCCAGAAGCGACAGTTTGCCTCATTCATTTCTTGGGTGTCCGTGGTCGGGTTGGGCCTGGGTGTTGCTGTGCTGGTGGTCGTCATCAGCGTCATGAACGGCTTCGACCGGGAGCTGAAATCCCGCATTCTCGGCGCTGTACCGCATCTGGTGCTGTATCCGCCGGATACCGAGCTGGATACTGTATTGGCCAGCGATCCATCACCTTATGCCGTTGCCGGCGAGGCGTTTCACTTTTTCAGTGCCGAGAGCATGGTGCTTCGTGACGGCAGCGTTCACGCGCTGGGACTCTATGCGCTGGATGCGGAAGGTCTGGCATCCATGTCGGAGTTGCGTAGCCACATGCAAAGTGGCCGGCTGGATGCGCTGCTCGATGCGCCCGGCGGATTGGTCATGGGCGCACCTCTGGCTCGACACCTGGGGCTTGTGCCGGGGGATGATCTGACCCTTGTATTGTCGCGGCCGGTTGGGGACAGCGTAAGGCCCCGTTTCGAGCGCTTTCACCTGGTCGGTACTTTCGAGTTGGGTGCTGAGCCCGATTACGCTCTGGTGTTGGTCGGGCTCGACGACATCCGGTCGCGAAACCTGGGTCCGACCGGCCGGGCCGGCATCCGTCTGGTGCTTGATGACATGATGGCAGTTGACCGTGCACGAACGACGGTCGATGGCCTGTTGCCATCAGACTGGACCATGGAAGACTGGCGGGAAGCCTACGGCGAGCTGTTTCAGGCTGTGCAGATGGAAAAGGCCATGATGTTTCTGCTGCTGGCCCTGATTGTGGCGGTAGCCGCCTTCAACATCGTGTCGGCGCAGGCCATGCTCGTGCACGAAAAGCGCATGGACATTGCCATACTGCGGACCATGGGCGCGCGTACCGGGCTTATCTTTCGCATGGTTCTGATGCAGGGCATGATCGTAGCCGTTGCCGGCGTCGGCTTCGGTATCCTGTTGGGTGTGTTGCTGGCCACCTATGTCACGGAGGCCGTGGCCGTGCTGGAGTGGGTGATCGGTGCCGGTCTGCTTGATGGCAGTTATTTCGACACGGTGCCGTCGCAAATCATGCTCAGCGACATTCTGATTATTATCGTACTGGCCATGCTGCTCTGCGTCGGTGCATCACTGTATCCGGCCCGACGTGCTGCGGCACTGAATCCGGCTGACAGCCTGCAGGCTGGCTAGCCGACAGATTTCAGGGACGCTGTTCGGGGTCCGCACCCTGGCTCGCGGCTTCTTCCTCGGCCAGCAACTTGGCGAAGGCTTCGCGTGCCTGTCGCCGTCGCTCCTTGCGCGCATGCCAGGCCTGCACCACATGCAGACGCCACACCAGTCGAATCAGCGCCAGCGCCAACAGGCCGCTGACCAGGCCGAATATTACTGAGCCCAGCAGCAGTGGTTGCCAGATCTGATGCAGTTCATTGGTGATCCACTCGATGGTGAAGCCGGAGCTGGACACGATCAGTCGGCGGTCCAGCAGCCAGGCGCCCAGCTTGTATGACGACCAGAACATCGCCGGCATGGTCAGCGGATTGGTGATCCAGACCAGTGCAACTGACAGCGGCAGATTACAGCGGAACACGATTGCACCGATACCGGCGACCAGCATCTGCATTGGAATTGGCAGCCAGGCTACAAACAGTCCGATAAAGCCCGCGCCAGCGACAGAGCGGCGATGCAGATGCCAGATGTGCTCATTCTGTAAGAGTTTGCCCATCGGACGCAGGGCGCGATACTTACTCAGCTTCTCGCTGGTTGGCAGATATTGTTTGAAGAAACGCCGTGGCATATAGGGTCTGGCCCGTTACTGCGATGACTGCCCGATCCGATGCAACCAGCTCTGTTTGACAGCCCTCACGCACCATGGTGCCGGACCCTGTTGACCGATGCCGGGTCTGAGCGGAGCAGCGGGTGGGTAGTGGTGTGACGGGCGTAAGTCGGCAGTCGCTGACTGCATGGACACAACGACTACAGTATAGCGTTTTCGACGCGTTCTGTTGTCGCCGGGCTGTGAAATGACGCCGCTGGTCCGATTGCTGGGTGGGTTCAGCTTCGGCCTGGCCGCTCTGCCGTTGAGCCCGACATTGCCAGCACCCTGGCCATTTCTCGGGCTGCTTGTACTGCTGGGGTTGCTGTCGATCTGGCGCAGCAGCTTTGCCGGCGTTGGGCTGGCACTGGCGCTGTTCTGGAGCTGGTGCCATCTGGACCGCGCGCTCAGCCATCGGCTCGACATCTGTGCCAGTGGTGTCGATATCCTGATTGAAGGGCGGGTTGCCGGCCTGCCCGGACTGCCGCAGCACAAGCCGGTGGCCCGACAGCAATTCGAGTTCGTGCCGGACAGCTGGCGCTCCCACGCCGATTGCCTGGAGACCCTGCTGATGCCGCGTCGACTGCGGCTGCAGTGGTATCAGGGTGAGGAAGTACGGGCGGGCGAGCGCTGGCGGTTGTTGGTGCGCCTGCGGCCACCGGCAGGCATGAGTAATCCTGGTACCTTCGATTATGAGCAATGGCTGCTCGCCGGGCGGCTGGATGCGAGCGGCAGTGTGCGTGCCGGTCAGCAGTTGTCGGCGGCGCGCATGCCTGGCGTACCGGCGCTGCGCCAGCAGTTGCGAGACAGATTGCTTGCCCAGGATCATCAGCAGACCGGCGTGCTGCTGGCGCTGATGACTGGCGACGGCGCGGCCATGACGGACGCGCACTGGGCTCTGATGCGTGAGACCGGCACTGTGCACCTGCTGGTGGTCTCCGGCCTGCACCTGGGCCTGGTTTCCGGGTTGGGCTATGTCTCCGGCACGCTGCTGGCCCGGTTGCTTACCCCCCTGTGTCTGATCTGGCCAGCGCGCTTCTGGGGCGCAGCGCTCGTCGTTCCGCTGGCAACCCTGTACGCAACCCTGGCAGGTTGGAGCCTGCCGGTTCAGCGTGCCTGGCTGATGTGCATGGCCGGGGTGTTGTGGCTGGTCTGGGCGCGGCGTGCACATGGTCTGCACATCTGGCTGCTGACGCTGAGCCTGGTATTGCTGCTGGATCCGTTGGCGCCGCTGACCACTGGGTTCTGGCTCTCGTTTGGCGCTGTGTTGATCCTGTTGACTTACTTTTCGGCGCGGCCGGCCATGCCCACCTGGCGCAGTCTGCCAGTGGCGCAACTGGTGCTGAGTTGCGCCATGTTGCCGCTATTGAGCTCACAAGTCGGTTACTGGTCCTGGTTCATGCCGGTGGCCAACCTGGTTGCGGTGCCTATGGTCAGCCTGCTGCTGGTGCCGCTGGTGCTGCTCGGCGGCGTCGGACTCCTGCTTTCGGCACTGATGCCGTCTGCCGCCGTGTCGGGGGTGCTTTCTGCCGCCGACCTGGTGGCCGTTGCGCTGATGCGCTGGCTGCATTGGATCGCGGACCTTGCTGATGTACAGGGTGCGCCGCTGATCGGTGCGGGA
>SKXG01000129.1 GCA_007128525.1 Pseudomonadales bacterium
AGTCCAAACGTGCAGCCGATCAGGTTTGATCTCCAATTCATCAATGCGAATCTTGATATAAAGCAATTGATAAACGGTTTGCGTTGTCGGCCCGCTGCGCGAGTGTGTCTCACGGGACCGCCCGGCACAGGTAAGAGTGCCTTGGTTCGCTATGTCGCCGAATCCCTCGACAAGCCGCTGCATAGGCATCAAGTCTCAGATCTGGTATCAATGTGGCTCGGGGAGACAGAGCGAAACATCGCAGCGGCATTCTCTACAGCGCTTGATGCAGGAGCAGTCTTATTGATTGATGAGGTAGAGGGGTTTCTGGAAGATCGACGCGGGGCGCAGCGCGCTTGGGAAGTCACGCAAGTCAACGAACTGTTGACGCAAATGGAATCGTTCCCAGGCATCTTTTTCGCGACGACGAATCTGATGCCACGTGTAGACCAGGCGGCCTTAAGGCGCTTTGACTTGAAAGCTTGCCTCGACTATTTGTCTGCAGACCAGGCCTGGGCGTTGTTCTGTATGCAGTGCAAAGAGCTTGAGCTGGGCTGCCCGAGCGAAGCGGCTGAGCAGGAGATCCGGCGGCTAAGGAACTTGGCGCCTGGGGACTTTGCAGCCGTGAACAGACAGTCCGGTTTTCAGCCAATTGATAGCCCTGACGATCTTTGTGCACGTTTGAGAGCAGAGAGTCAGTTTAAGGAAGTGCCGGGCAGTTCTATTGGGTTTCGGTAGGCAAACGATGCCCGGAAGTCCTGCTCCGTCTAGCTGACGCTGGAAATGAAGACTAGAACGATACTTTGTCGGTCCGATAGAGGTGCCAGGGACACCGTTGGTAGCCAGCCCTGCAAAGCTTTACGTTGGCAAAGTGACATCGGATGTCTCCTCACGCGGCGTATGACATGATATTGCGGTGGATGTGACGGATCCTTCGTTATAGCGGACACTCTCAGCTAACGCTCAAACATGTCACGCCAGCCTCTCCAGTCACAACATGCCCCAGCAAGCATTGCTCGAAAGCGCTCCTGAGGGCGTGTCTCCCTGTGACGCATATCAAAGTTCTTGGCGATGAGCGGAAAATTCTCATACCTGGGTTTGGTTTCTCTGCTCCAGAGGTCGGACAGCGTCTATTCCTGTATCGGTGACCAAGTAGCGCACTTTGATGGTGCGTCGCAACCGAAGCATGGAGGCTGTGATGAAGGGCCTGCTCTACAGGTTTTCAATTCGGAATCGCTTGTTGTTGATGTTGATACTGCCGCTGTTTGGCCTGTTGCTGTTTGCGGGTGACGGCATTCTTGACCGGCGGGCGTTATCCCAGGACATGCAGCAGGTCCAGTCTCTGACGGCGCTCTCAGTGGACGTGAGTGACTTGATGCACCAGTTGCAACTTGAGCGGGGCATGAGTGCCGGTTTTGTCGGCAGTCAGGGTGCCAATTTTGCTACGGAACTGGACCGTCAGCGCAGTCTTACCGACCAGAGCCTTTCGCACCTGGTGTCGAGTATGGATACGGTGTCTGGCCTGGACTCGCGTACCTCTCGGGCATTGACCCAGGCGATCTCATCACTGGGTAGGCTGGATACGACGCGACGTCAGGTGAGTCAGCTTCAGCTCAGTGGCGCGGACACCATCGCATTTTACACCGACATCAATGCGCTGCTCACGGAAGCCATCGGTCGCCTTCCCAGGCATGTTGGGGAGGGCGAGGTGGTTTCGCAGATGAGCAGTTATGCGAATCTGGTTCAGATCAAGGAGATGGCGGGCATCGAGCGGGCATTGATGACCAACGTCTTTTCCCGAGATCAGTTCAACGCTGATGAGTACGGGCAGTTCATCGGCCTGGTCGAGTCGCAGCAGAATTTCCAGCAGGGCTTTGAAGTCATGGCCAGTGAGGCGGCGCTTGGCGCATTCATGGACGCCGTGCAGTCGGCGGCTGGCCGTGAAAGTGGCAGGCTGCAGAGTCTGGCACTGGAGCGCGGAATGGAAGGTGGATTTGAGGTCGACTCCGGGCACTGGTTTGACCAACAAACGGCCTACATCAACAGTCTGCGTGATGTAGAGAACATGATGGCTGATGCAATCACAGATGTGGCAGCTGATCTTGGAAGCACGGCACAGACACAGTTCATCGTATTCTTGCTGGCAACCTTGCTGATGGTTGGCGTCGTATCTCTGCTGGGCTTTGCAATGTCGCGCAGCATTACTGATCCGCTGGGACAGGCCTTGGAAGCTCTGCAGGATATCGCCGAAGGTGACGGTGATCTCACCCGTCGGTTGCAGGTCGAGAGCCAGGATGAAGTAGGACGGTTGTCAGAGGCATTCAACCGCTTTGCTGACAAGATCGAAACCATGATCGTTCAGGTGCGCGAATCAGTCGCTACGATTCATGGTGCTGCGGAGGAAATATCCTCTGGCAACTATGATCTGTCGCAGCGAACTGAGGAGCAGGCCACCAGTCTGGAAGAAACAGCGGCCAGCATGGAAGAGATGACAGCGACAGTCCAGGAGACCGCGAAGAATGCGCGACAGGCTGATGAATTGGCGGTACGGGCACGTGACCGGGCCGAGCGCGGGGGTGACGTGGTCAGCCAGGCGGTAGCGGCGATGGCAGAGATCAATCAGGCCAGTACGCGCATTGCAGACATCACCAGTGTGATCGAGGAAATCGCCTTCCAGACCAACCTGCTGGCGCTGAATGCCGCCGTCGAGGCGGCGCGTGCGGGTGAGCAGGGCCGAGGCTTTGCTGTCGTGGCGGGTGAGGTCCGCAGTCTGGCCCACAAGAGCTCTGATGCTGCGAAACAGGTCCGGATGTTGATTGAAGACAGCAGCGAGAAGGTCGAGCACGGTTCGAAGATGGTCAATGAGTCAGGTGATACGCTCAATGAGATTGTCAATGAGGTGAAAAGTGTTACGACCATTGTGGCGGAAATTGCTACGGCCAGCGAAGAGCAATCTTCGGGCATTCAGCAGGTCAATACCGCAGTCACACAGATGGATGATGTCACGCAGCAGAATGCTGCATTGGTGGAAGAGGCTTCGGCGTCAGCCAGCGCCATGAAAGAGCAGGCTAAGGCCCTCAATGAGCTGGTAAGGCAGTTCAAGGTGCGTAGTATCGAGCATCATGCATCGAATGCGTCTCAAAAGGCTGGCGCAGGCGCAAATCAGGTCGTCACAGGCATGCCGAGCACTGAGTCTGGCGTAGATACTCAGGCCCATGACCAGCGGATGCATCAGATGCAACCAGCTGCCAAGGCAGCAGTAAATGGGTGACCAAAAAGTCGTGCTACTGAGACCGTAGTGCGTGCTCTCGTACGGCCTTTAGCAGTGCTTCGATCCGGAACGGCTTCTCGAGCAGCTGTTCAACGCCGAGCTGCTTCATGCGTGTGTTGTCGGCTTTGTCTGCATAACCGGTGACGATGACGACGGGTAGGGCAGGTTGCCGGGACTTTGCCGCTTCGGCAATTTCCAGGCCGGTGACTTGAGGCATGGCCTGATCGGTCATTACCAGGGCGATGTCGTCATCGGTTTCAGCCACGTAGCTCAGCGCTGCACCACTGTCGTTGAAAATCGCGACCTCGTAGCCAGAGTTGCGCAGCACTTCCCCAATGAAGTTACCGACGGAGACCTCGTCGTCAACAACGACAATTCGGCCGTCGCATGGTGTTTGCCTGCTGACATCCTGCGTTGTGTCTGGCGCTACTTTGGGCTCGGGGCGTTCGCCTGCTGGCAGCATGATCCGGAACTCCGTTCCTGTTGGGCTGCTGTTGATGGCTATGTGGCCTTCGTACTCATGCACAATGGTATGAATCAGCCACAGGCCAATCCCTGTGCCACGGCCCGGCTCGCGCGTGGAGACGAACATGTCAAAGACCTTCGCCACCATGTGGGAGGGAATACCATGGCCGGTATCTCGTACACTCAATACCACATATTGACCAGTATAGTCTGTACCACAGGACGCACAGGCGGCCTGAGTCTCCTCGAGCATGGTTTTGACGGTGATGCGGCCCGAGCCGTCGATGGCATCGCGGGCATTGATGAGCAGGTTGATAATGATCTGCTGGAGTTGCACCGGGTCGATCAGCACGGCGGGCAGATCAGGATCCAGTTCGGTCTCGATGTCGATCATCTTCGGAATCGCGGCACGCAGCATCCGTGAGACCTCGTTGATGTTCTCATCAATACGGGTGAGGTGTGCGTGACCGCGATGGGCGCGGGTGAAGGTCAGCATCTGAGAAATCAGATCTCGGGCACGCTGGCCGGCGCTGACGACTTCTGTCAGGTGGCTCTGAGCCGGGTTGTCCGGCTCCAAGGTAACCATCGCCAGTTCGGAGTAGCCGATGATGCTGGCGAGGATATTGTTGAAGTCGTGCGCGATGCCGCCGGCCAGCTGACCGATGGCTTCCATCTTGCTGGCCTGAGCCAGCTGGGTCTCCAGGTTCAGCCGGTCCTGCTCAGCTTCTTTCTGTGCCGTGAGATCCTTGAGGCTGGCCATCAGGCAGTCCACGCCGTCGAGTTCAAGCCTGCGGGCCGTGATTTCGAACACGCGGGTGCCTTCGTCAAGCTTGCGCTCAAGCACCATCTGATGGCGGCTTGGAGACCGGTTGAGGCCATCAATAAAGCTTTGCCGGACTTCGGCACTGCCCCACACGGGAAAGTCGGTGGCGAGATCACCTTTGGCAATCTCCGCCATCATGTTGGCGAAATTGTCGTTGCCTTCGATCAGGGTGGCATCGTCCAGGTGGCTGATGAACACCGCGTCCGGGCTGTTCATGAACAGGCCATAGAATTTCTGCTGACTCTGCGCCAGAACGCGTGAGGTCTTGCGCGTCTCGGTAACGTCCCGAACGATCCCGTAGGTGCCGGAAAAGTTGTTGCTGCTGACGTCGTCGGATTGATAGATGCCCATTGCCGACAGCTCGATAACGTGGAGCTTGCCGTCCGGGTCGCGGTAGTCGAACTCCATGTGGCGTGTGGCGCGATCTCCGGTGCGGCGCTCGTTCATGTGGTGCCGCAGGAGTTCCCGCAGGGACGGATCGATAATGGTGCTCCAGTGCGCGCCGATGAGCTCTTGAGCATCGTAATTGAAGATGTTGTGGAGCTTGTTGTTGATAAACGTGAAGTGGCCGTCCTGATCGAGGACAAAAATCATATCCGGCGAGGCATTGACCAGAAACTCATGCCGCTGGTTGGCGGCTTCGGTTTCGGCCTGCATCAGCAGATTCTTGCGCTCCAGCTGCAATTGTGATTCGGCATTGCGAACGCTCGCGATCAACCGGTCCGGGTTATAGGGCTTTGGCAGATAGTCATAGGCGCCAAGACGCAGTATCGGCGTTACCTGATCGAGATCCGTTTCACCGCTCAGCACGATGGTCTTGATGCCGCGTTTCTCCGGCTGCACCTTGTGCAGAATGTCCAGTCCGGTGTAGCCGGGCATGTTCAAGTCGAGCAGCAGAATGTCGACGGGCTGGGTCCGGAGCCGTTCCAGCCCTTGGGTGCTGTCGGCTTCCGTCTCTACGTGATAGCCCAGAGCAGTGAGTACCTGCCGGACACTGGCAGCATGGCGCTCGTCATCATCGATGACCAGGATCTGAAGCGAACTGTCTGTGGCTTCCATTCGAGTTTGCACCCCCTACGCAAACACCATGGTAGCACCGCCCGTCGCGCGGGCGGTGCTTGCCGGCTCAGCCCTGAATGCCGCCTTCGGTCAGCTTGGCAGGATCAAGCAAACGATTGAGGTCTTCCCGGCTCAGGTCGGTCATCTCCGCGGCCACATCGATGACCGGCCGGCCTTCCTTGTAGGCCTGCTTGGCGACTTCGGCCGCCTTTTGGTAACCGATGATCGGGTTCAGCGCCGTTACCAGAATCGGGTTGCGGCTCAGTGCGCGGTCGATGATGTCGCGTCGGACGCTGAAGCCGGCGATGGCCTGGTCCGCCAGCAGTCGCGAGACATTGCTGAGCAGCTCGATGCTCTGCAGCAGGTTGTGCGCGATCACCGGCAGCATCACGTTGAGCTGGAAGTTGCCGGACTGGCCGCCAACGGTAATGGTGGTGTCGTTGCCAATCACCTGCGCCGAGACCATGGCTGCGGCTTCTGGAATTACCGGGTTGACCTTGCCCGGCATGATGCTGCTGCCAGGCTGCAGCGCTTGCAGCTCGATTTCGCCAAGGCCGGCCAGCGGGCCGGAGTTCATCCAGCGCAGGTCGTTGGCAATCTTCATGATGCTGACGGCGATCACCTTGAGCTGACCGGACAGTTCCACGGCGGTGTCCTGGCTGCTCAGCGACTCGAAGAAGTCGGCATTGGGCTGCAGCTTCA
>SKXG01000127.1 GCA_007128525.1 Pseudomonadales bacterium
GATACAGCCCCACTTCCGACCCGGCGCGGCGGCGTAGGAATGGCAAATCGAGGAAGCGCAATCCTTTGCTCCACTATTACTCTACCCTGAGTATAGAAAGGCCTGCAGATCCTGCTGTCAGAAAGCCAGCGGTAGCGGACTCCGAACCTGAAGTGCTGCGCAAATCTGACAATTCAGGGTCCAGACGGCATCGGAAGTGGGCTCGACAGGGGATTTGCCAGAGGGTCAGGCATCGTCACTTGACAGGATTGTCTAACAACAAACTCCCTCAGAACGCACAAAGCCAGCGGGAATCCGGCGTATGGGCTGCGTTAATCGAGCTTGTTTTCCGCTCTGAGGCGGCGGGCTTCTTTTGGGTCCAGTATCAGCGGCCGGTACAACTCCACCCGATCACCGTCCAGCAGGCGCCGTTCCGGTTCACAGGCTTCGCCATACACGCCTACCGGCATCGCAAACAGGTCCAGTTCCCTAAACCCTTCACGTTCGGCCACCGCCTGCAACGCATCCGCGACAGTCGCACCGATCGGCAGCGTCACCGCTTGCAGATATTGCACATCCGGCAGCGCATAGACGACTTCAACGCGGATCATTGTTGTCACCTGCGGGACCGTCCAATGTGCCGGCACCCTGCGGGCCATAAAGCACTCTTGCCCGTGCACAGAACGCATCAACCAGCGAATCCAGCGCACGGGTCAGCACGGCATTCAACATTTTTGCCATGAAAAAGCCCGCCAGCTCAAACTCAATGTCCAGCGTCACCTTGCAGCCTTCCGGGCCCAGGTCTGTAAATCGCCAGTGGCCGTCGAGGTGCCGGAAGGGCCCTTCATCCAGGGCCAGATGGATGTGGTTGGGCGGGGTACCCGTGTTGCGGGTGACGAAACGTTCGCTCAGCGGCCCCTTCTGCAGGGTCAGCGCGGCACGCTTGACACCAGGCCCGGACGACAGCACTTCCGCTTTCTTGCACCAGGGCAGAAAGTCTGGATAGCTCGGGATATCGTCCACCAGCGCGTACATCTGGGCGCTGCTGTACGGCAGTAACGCACTGCGGTGAATCTCCGGCACGTCAGGTCAGGCTGCTATAGAGCGTGTACGCGAACACGGCCAGGACACAAGCCGGCGCCACATACCGCACCAGTGGCAGGAAAAAGCGCGCCACCCAGGGCGAGCTGCCGAGCTGCTCCTCTGTGACCATCCGCGGCAGCACCCAGCCGGCGAACAGTGCGATCAGCAGGCCACCGAGCGGCAGCATGATGTTCTGTGACAGGTAATCCACTGTGCCAAAGAAATTCTGGCCGCCGACCAGCGTGATCTGCTCCCAGTGGTTGAAGCTGAGCACCGTACCGATACCCAGCAACCAGCAGATCACGCCGAGCGAGATCGCAACACGGGCCCGGTTGGCGTTGTACTGCTCTACCAGGTAGGCCAGTGCCGGTTCGGTCAGCGAAATCGCCGAGGTAATCGCGGCAAAGCTGACCAGGACAAAGAAGATGGTGCCGAACAGCGCACCAAAAGGCATCTGCGCAAAGGCCAGCGGGATGGTCACGAACATCAGGCCCGGCCCCTCTCCCGGCTCCAGCGCATTGGCGAAGACGATCGGGAAGATGGCCAGCCCGGCCACAATCGCAATGAGGGTGTCGAGCGAGGCAATGCTGACCACGGTGCTGCCTATCGATGAGTTAGCGGGCATATAGGCGCCATAGGCCATGATCGCCCCCATGCCCAGGCTCAACGTGAAGAAAGCCTGGCCCAGCGCCACCAGCACACCGTCGACGCCGAGCGCACTCCAGTCGAAATGGAACATGAAGGCAAAGCCTTCCGCGAAGCCGCCAGAGGTCACGGCATAACCAAGCAGCACAACCAGCAGAATGAACAGTGCCGGCATGAACAGCCGTATGGCGACTTCCAGCCCGCGCACCACTCCCCGGGCAACAATGAAGATGGTCATCGCCATAAACAGCGTCTGCCAGAACAGCAGCTGCCAGGGGTTGGCCAGGAAGTCGTCGAAGGTGCCGCTGACGGCCGCCGCATCGGCGCCAGTGAAATGGCCACTGGCCATTTCTACCCCGTAATACAGCGCCCATCCGGCAATCACGCCGTAGTAGGACAGAATCAGGAAGCCTGCCAACGCCCCCATCCAGCCGATCAGAACCCACAACGGACTGGCCTTGGCGTTAATCACGAGCTTGCGCATGGTGTTGATGGGGCTGACCCGGCCCGAGCGCCCCAACAGCACCTCGGCCATCATGATCGGGATGCCCACCAGCACCACGCACAGCAGGTACACCACGACAAAGGCCCCGCCACCGTTCTCGCCGGCGATATACGGAAACTTCCAGATGTTGCCCAGGCCCACGGCGCTGCCTGCCGCGGCCAAAACGAAGAGGAGCCGGCTGGACCACATGCCATGCCGGGATACAGAGGCCTCTGCCATACAGGGGATCCCGATTCTTGTTCGATCGGGCATTGTCGATAAATTGACCAGTGCACTCAAGCAGTTAGGCGTGGCTGGGCGGGAATCGATCAGTAACGGAGGAAGGTGCCGATACTAAACAGAATGAACACGACCTGTAAGAGCTCGAATGGCCAAACGCGCCGAACCGCACAAGTTCCGCCCTCAAGGGTATCTGTGGCCCCTCTACCGGCCCCACCGACGTCTCGGGACTTGCGGCGGCCCAGCCAAAACTCCAGGACTGCCGGCGGCCCCGCACTCGCGAATACTGTGGCGAGGCCTATGACCAAGCCCGCGAAGGAGTTCATCGGCAGTGGCCAGCTAACTGCAAGCAAGACCAGAGCGACGGCAAGAAAGCTAAATCCGATCTGATTGACCCGCCGGAACTCTTCGCCAGTCAGCGGTACCTGCGGCCTGTCGCTAATGATTGTGAATGTATGCGACACCCAGACGACATCAGCAGGGCCCGGCCTAGCACGTATACCCATAAGCAATCCCTGCAGCGCCCACACCGACAGTGAGCACCTTCCCGTAAGGAAAGAACCCAACGGTGATCGACGCCACTGTGAACAGGGCATTCATATCTGCACAGGACAGACTCCCACTCTGAGAGCCGGGTCGGTTGCTAATGTCGTTGGGCAAAGTGATCTTTTCGGGATTACTGATCGTGCCTTCAAGACCACCTGCAGGAATCAAGCACTCACTCGCAGAGAGGACACGCATTAGTCAGCCTCCTTTAGTCAGTCGTTTAATCGGTCATTGTTGGCGCTGTGCGACTTCGACTGCAGCCGGCATTACCATCATTGGCCAGGGAGCAATTAGCGCATAGCCGACATCTGCCACACGATTTGTCAGATTTCGCCACATACTGCCCACCTGAGAGAGTGAGAGAGGGGGGGGGGAAATCCAAGCGCCTATACCACGTAACCCCTATAATGCGCCGCCATGAGCAACGCCAAGAAGAAAACCAGCCCCGGCACCATCGCCAAGAACCGCCGGGCCAGCTTCGACTTTGCCCTCGAAACCCGTTTCGAGTGCGGCATTGCGCTCGAAGGCTGGGAAGTGAAAAGCCTGCGCGCCGGCAAGGCGCAGCTGGTGGATTCCTATGTGCTGATCAAGGACGGTGAGGCCTTCCTGCTCGGCGCCCAGATTACGCCGCTCAACACCGCCTCAACCCACGTCATCGCCGATCCGCAGCGTACCCGCAAGCTGTTGCTGCACAAGCGCGAGATCGAACAGATCGCCGCTGCCACGCAGCAGAAGGGCTACGCCTGTGTGGCCACCGCACTGTACTGGAAGGGCAACCGGGTCAAATGCGAGATCGCGCTGGCCAAAGGCAAGAAGGCCCACGACAAGCGGGCGACGATCAAGGAGCGCGATTGGCAGCGGGAGAAGGCCAGGGTGCTCAAGCACGACAGCTGACCCTTGCCTCTTGACGGGAAGCCTTGATGAGCTCTGAACACGACGCCACCCCGGTGCGCCCCTGGCAGGCGTTCGTCTACGCCAATTACCGGATCCTCTGGGCCGTCACCTTTACCGCATCCATCGTCATCTGGATCCGCATCCTGACCACCGCCCAATGGCTGCTCGAGGAAACCGAGTCCGCCGTGCTGGTGGGCATGATCGGTGTCGTGCAGCTGGTGGTGCAGATCCCGGCACTGCTGTGGGGTGGCAGCCTGGCCGACGGCCTGGACCGGCGCATGCTGGTGTCCATCGCCAACAGCCTGACCTGTACCGTGTTGCTTACGCTGGGACTACTTGATGCTGCCGGGTTGCTGCAACCGGGCATGGTCTATCTCGGCATCGCGGTGACGGCCGCGGCGCAGATGTTCGGCAACCCCGCGCGCTCCGCCCTGGTGCCGGCCGTGGTACCGGAACGGCACCTGATGGTGGCCATATCCACCGATACCGCCACGCAGAACATCGCGGCCATTGCCGGCCCGCTGATCTTTGCCGGTGTTGCTCTGACCGCGGGGCTGTCCACGGCCTTTTTCGTTGGCGCGGCGCTGGCGCTGCCGGGCGCCTTATTGCCCTGGCGCATACGCGCCAACGGCCGTGCTGAGGGGGCCGAGGGCGGTTCCGCCCTGGCCCGGATCAAGGCCGGCTTCAACTACGTCATCAAACATCCCATTCTGCCCGGCCTGTTCCTGCTCGATACCGGCATCACCGTGGTGTCGTTCTACCGGGAGATCCTGCCAGTGCTGGCCCGCGGCCTGTTCCGGGGCGGTGCCAGCGCCACTGGCATCCTGGGTGCGGCCAACGCCTTCGGCGCCGTCGGCGGCGCCTTTCTGGCGTTGTTCCTGTCCAGCTACCGGGCCAAGGGCATGCTGGTGCTCTATGCCACGTTGGCCTACGCACTGATACTGTTTGGCTTCGGCACCGTCGCCAGCCTCTGGCTGGGCGCACTGTTCATTGCCGGGCTGGGCGCGGCAGATGCCGTGACCGTGGCCGTGCGCCAGACCACCGTGATGCTGACCACGCAAGACGCCATGCGGGGACGCGCGCTGGCTTTTATGATCCTGGCCGCGCAGACCGCCAACAACCTCGGCACCATCTGGGTGGGTTTCTGGGCCGCGGCGATCGGCGCCGGGAACACCATGGTGCTCGGTGGTGTCATTTCAGTGCTGGCGACGCTGGCCATCTGGCGGTTGTGGCGGCCGATCCGGGACTATCGCTCGCCCTGAGCGGGAGCCTGCTAGAGCAACGCCGAAAGCAGGGTTGCGGTGCCCAGGAAGGCAAAGAATCCGAATACATCGGTGACCGTGGTCAGCAGGATTGCCGAAGCCGTGGCTGGATCCTGACCGAATCGTGTCAGCAGTATCGGCACCAGCGCACCGGCCGTTGCTGCCGCCATCAGGCCGAGAATCATGGCGATGCCAATCACCAGCGCAAGACCGGCGGACTGGCTCCAGATAAACACCCCGAGGCCGCAACTGCCCGCCAATACCAGACCATTCACCAGCGCACTGCGTTGCTCCTTGAACAGCAGTCGGCGCCAGTCCCCCACCCCGATTTCACGCAGAGCCAGACCACGAATCGTCACGGCCAGGGCCTGGGAGCCGGCATTACCGGCCATGCCGGCCACCACGGGCATCAACACGGCCAACGCCGTAAATTGAGCAATCGTGTGCTCGAACAGCCCGACCACAGACGCTGCCAAGAATGCCGTCAGCAAATTCACGTGCAGCCACGGCAGGCGCCGACGAATGACAAATCCGCTGGGCGACAGGGCGCGCTCGTCCGCACTCACACCAACCATGGTCTGAATATCGACGTTGGATTCCGCCTCAATGACCCGAAACAGACTGGTATGTCGCACGACACCCATCAGCCGTTGATCGAGATCCACCACCGGCAGCGAATCCGTCTGCGTCTCCTCCAACAGGTCGACAATTTCCGTGCGTGGCGCCGAGAGCTGCAGAGCCACCGTTGGCGGCTGCATGATGTTCTCGATCCGGTCCTGTTCATCGGCCAGTGCCAGTGCCTGCATGTCGAGCCGCCCGGCCAGCCGCCGATCGTCGTCGACGACATGAACCGACCGGACGCGTTTCAAATCTGACTTGCGCAGTTCCGCACGCAGTTCCCCGGCCGTCATCCAGGGACGCGCCACATCATAGGCACGGTCCATCAGGCGCCCCGCGGAATCATCCGGAAACGCCAGCAGACGCGTGAGCTCCCGCCGGAGACTGTCCGGCAGCGGCTCAAGCACGGCCTCGCACTCGTTCGCAGGCAACTGGCCAAGCAACGAGACCGCCAGGCGCGGTCCGGCGGCTACCAGAATGTGCTCCCGCGCCGGCGCATCCAGC
>SKXG01000388.1 GCA_007128525.1 Pseudomonadales bacterium
CAGCGTTGGATGCTTGCTGCCAGCATAGTCGAGCAGTGCCGCCAGGCGCTCGTACATCAGGGTTGGGTCCGGTGTCGTCTGACCCCACTGAAAGTGCTCGGCCGGCTGGGCGCCCGCGATGTCATTGGCAGGATCCGGTTTGGCGCCATCGGCCAGCTGCCAGAGTTCATCGGCGGCTGACGTCAGCGCGTCGTCATCAATCCGGTTCAGCGTCAGATTGGCTTTGCGGTCGCCGACGATGCCGGTCAGATGAATCTCGCTGTCGTGTGTTGTACGGAACAGGCTTGGCCGACCGAACTCGGCCTCCAGTTCGTGCCGTTCCCGGCTGCTCAATACCACGTGCGCCTTGTCGAAACCGCGGCGCTTGAGCAGGTCGAGCATCTGCGCCGCTGCACGTTGCTGCCGCTCGCCATTGATCGGCGCTTCCTGAACCCTGGCTGCCATCACTCGCCTCCCACATGCAGTCGACAGCGTACTGCCGGGCCGCCCATGCCAACAGGAATGATCTGCTTCTTGCCGCACATGCCGGCACAGCTCCAGCGCATGTCATCAGATACCATACTGATGCTCTTGAGCATGTCGAAGGCCATGCCGGAAATGGTGGTGTCGGTAATGGCGCGGCCGAGTTTGCCGTTTTTGATTTCGTAACCGAGCATCACGCCAAACATGAACTCGCTGGTGGCGTCCGCCTGCCCGTTGGACGGCCACATCAGATAGTAACCGTCCTCGACACTGGCGATCATGTCTTCGACTTTGTCTTTGCCGGGCAGGATGGCAGTGTTGCGCATCCGGATCAGCGGCTCATCGAAGAACTGATAGGCGCGGGCGTTGCCGGTGGGTGCGTTGCCGAAATGCACCGCGCTTTCTTTGTTGTGCATAAAACCCTGCAGAACGCCTTTGTCGATCAGCACCTGGTCCTGGCTTGGCGTGCCTTCGTCATCGACGTATACCGGCACGGGCAGGGTTTCACCCTGCCAACTGTGTGCGAAGTCCACCATCGTGACCAGTTCACTGGCCACCTGCTGGCCCACGAAGTTGGCAGCGATGGAACCGCCGCGAACGATGTCCGCTTCGGTGGTGTGGCCGATGGCCTCGTGGGCCAGAATCCCGGCGAGGTCGGCATCAAGCACGACGTCATGGACACCGGCAACGGGTCGCACGGCCGACTTCTTGGCCTGCAGGTGTTCATAGAGTCTGGCGATGTCCGGGAACAGGTCTTCCGGCGCATTGAACACATCCTCGAACTGGCCGCGGCCACCAAACGGGCGGCGCAGTTCGACCGGCTCACCCCGATCATTGCGGGTCACCAGGTTCACCACCACCAGGCTCCGGGTGGTGTTCGAATAGCTGTGTGACTGCAGCGAGTTGTACAGCTGCTTCTCCATGTCGAGATCCCACAGCGATACAGTGCGCGAGGCCAGATCCGGATAGGTGCTGGCGATGTGCTGGTCCACCGCACGCAGGAAGTCGATCACCTGGCCGCGGCTCATGCGCGGCTTGCTGGTGCTGAAGTCGCTCTGGTGCGCACCGCTGACATCCGGCAGGCGCGTGTCCTGGCCTTTGCCGAGGTCAGCCAGAAAGCGCGCATTGGTCGTGGCTTCTTCAATGATCTGGCTGATTGCGTCTGGGTCTGTTTCTGGGCGTGAAGCAAACCCCCAGGCGCCGTTGCGAAATACGCGAGCTGAGATACCGCCATCGGTGCTGCTGCTGTTGCCGACCAGATCACCATTGAGCAGGCTGATGCGGGTGTTCTGGTTACGCTGCAGCCGCAGTTCCGTATAGTCTGTAAAACGGTTTGCGTAGGCAGCCAAATTGATGTTGCTAAGCTTTTCCATAGTTGCCTCCCCGCTGATCACATATCAGCGTCACCAATCCAATGCACCCGGTACAGGTCAAGGCGCCGGTCCTGAAAATTTCGCACCGACCCGGCCTGCCGGATTTCCTTGAGCTTGTCCAGATCCACGTCAACGATCAATGTCATTTCGGTGTTGGGCGTACTTTCCGCCATGATCGCATCATGTGGAAAGGCGAAGTCAGACGGTGAGAAAACGGCGGACTGCGAGTACTGGATGTCCATATTCTCGACGTTGGGCAGGTTGCCGACGCTGCCGGTGATGGCGACATAGCACTCGTTTTCGATGGCTCTGGATTGGGCACAGGCGCGAACGCGCAGATAACCGGTCTTGGTGTCTACCCAGTAAGGTACGAACAGAATCTCCATACCCTGTTCGGCTAGCAGTCTCGGCAGTTCCGGAAACTCGACGTCGTAGCAGATCAACACGCCGATCTTGCCGACATCCGTGTCAAATACACGCAGCCTGCTGCCGCCGTTCATGCCCCAGTAACTCCGTTCATCGGGCGTGATGTGCAGCTTGTACTGATTGTCGATGGTGCCGTCACGACGGCACAGGTAGGTGACGTTATACAGACGCTGCCTTTCCTCGTCGTAGACGGGCATGCTGCCGCCGATGATGTTGATGTTGTACGAAACGGCAAAGCGCGACAGCGCCTCAACAACCTCGTCGGTGTATTGAGCCAGGCCACGAATGGCTTCCGCCGGATAGTCCTGGTTGAACTGTGACAGCAACGGACCACTAAAGAACTCCGGAAACAGCGCGAAATCGGCGTTGTAACCGGCAAGAGCATCAACAAAGAACTCGACTTGCTGCAGCAGTTCCTCCATGGAGGTGGTGGTGCGCATCTGCCACTGCACAGTGCCCAAACGCACAACGCGTCTGCGCCGGTTGATCAGTGACTGCTTGTCCTCGTAGAAGATGTTGTTCCATTCCACCAGGGTGGCAAAGCCGTGCGATTCCTTGTCGTCCGGAATATAGTTCCGGATGACACGTCGGACATGAAAGTCATTGGAGAGCTGAAAGCTCAGTATCGGGTCGTAAATCTCGTTGCGGCGCACCAGTGAGATATATTGGTCGGGTGTCATTTTGTCGGCGTGTTTGTGGTAGCCGATGATGCGGCCGCCAGCGACGATCGCGCGCAGGTTGAGCTGCTGGCACAGGTCTTTGCGCGCATCGTACAGGCGGCGGCCCAGACGCATGTGGCGGTATTCAGGGTCCACGAACACATCGACGCCGTACAGCACATCCCCGTTGGGGTCGTGCGTGGTGATCATGCCGTCGCCGGTGATGTCAGAGTAAGTGTGCTGGTCGCCGAAGCGGTTGTAGTCGACGATCAGCGTAATGGCCGCGGCCACGACCCGACCGTTGTCTTCGATACAGATCTGCCCCTCGGGGAAACGATTGATCTGCGAAGCAATCTGTTGCCGGCTCCAGGCGCCCCCCATGCTCGGGTAAACCTGATCCATGATGCGCGCAATGTCCGGGTAATCGGAGAGTCGGGTATTACGCAGTTTCAGGTGGTGTTCTTCCAGCTCGCTGGGTGCGGAGCTGCTGTCAATGTCATCGATCATAACGCTTATCAACATCGGAGTATGACGCCAGCGTACCACAGCCCGCACAGGCCGCCAGATCCTCGATGAGTTGCTGGTAGAACTGCACACCACGGGTATAGGACGCCACACCAAGGCGTTCGTTGGTGCTGTGCATGCCTTCAAGCTGAGACGCGGTAATGCGAAACGGCAGAAAGCGGTAGATGTGGTCTGACAGCTCGGCAAAGTGTCGGGCATCGGTCGCGCCCAGCACCAGATAGGGCGTGACCAGTGCTTCTGGAAAGTGGGCCCGAATGGTGCGGCTGAGCAGCGCCCAGGCCGGGCCGTCGGTACGGCTGACCGGGCTGGGGTCGGAGTAATTGCCGGTTGGGGTGATCTCGATATCCGGCGCACCGATCAGCGCCTCAACAGCAGCGATAACATCGGGCGCTGTGTCGCCGGGCAACAGGCGAAAGTTGACCACAGCTTCTGCGCGCTGGGGCAGGACGTTGTCCTGTTCGGAGCCGCGCAGCATGGTGGGTGCGGCCGTCGTCCGGATCATGGCATTGCTGAGGTGGTCGCCGGCCAGTTGGCCGAGCAGCAGGCGATCGGTGACTGGCCGGTTGGCAAGCAACAGTCGGGCCGCGAATGGCAACTCCGGGCCCAGGTATTCGAACATGGTGCTGGTAGGCGCCGTCAGGCGGGCGGGAAACGGTGATTGCTGCAATGTCACCAGCGCATTGGCCAGCCGCGTGACAGCCGTTTCCGCCGGCGGCTGGCCGCTGTGACCGCCGGGGTGCCGAGCCACAATGCGCAGGCTCAGGTAGCCCTTCTCGGCAGTGCCGACAAACGCAGCCGGCCCCTCGATCAGGCCGTTGTCGGCGACAACAAAGCCGCCTTCATCAAGCACCATGGCAAGCTGGCCGTAGCGCTCCGCCAGCAGATCGGCGATGGCCCGAGCGCCGCGTTCACCGCCCACCTCCTCATCGTGCCCGAAAGCCAGCAGAATGGTGCGCTCGGGCGCAAGATCTCGCCTGAGCAGCGCCTCAACCGCTTCCAACAGGCCGACCACGGCATTCTTGTTGTCCAGCGTGCCGCGGCCCCAGATGTAGGCATCAGTATTGCTGTCGGTATTGCTGTCGGTGTTGTTGTCGACATTGTTGCCAGACGTGTGTCCGGAGATGTGTCCGGAAAACGGCGGATAGTCCCAGTCGTCCGCCGTGTCGGGTTCGACCGGCACCACATCGTAGTGGGCCATCAGCAGCACCGGGGCCAAGTCCGGGTCGGTGCCCGTCCAGCTGTACAGCAGGGCGTGTTCGTTGACCACTTCCAGGTTTAGCTTGTTGTGGACCTCCGGGAAGGTGTCGTGCAGGAAGCTGCGAAAACGACGAAATGCGTCTTCATCGACTTGTGACCAGTCGGCGTGCGACACGGTGGGAATCTGCACTGCGGCGGCCAGGCGCTGGGCCAGGGCGGCACGGTCGACGTCATACAGGCGTGGCGGTTGTGCCGCTGGCTGCGGGTTGGTCATTGACGCGGAGCGCCATAGCGCGAGGCCTGCAGCAAGCACCAGAATCAGTACGACAAGGGCGAGAAGTTTCAGCACGGTGTTCATTGGTTAAGCCTACCTGGATGTCTGGTAGACGTCTTGGGAATGCGCGGGCGGGCCGGTGACGGATCATAGGTGTGCCCGGTCAGGGAGGCAGGCCCGGTGGTCAGGACGTATCATGGATCGACCTGCTGACAGGCGGAGGTGTCACGATGAAATTTCTGTTCGAAGTGCACATCAAACCGGGGTATCGGGCCGAGGACTATGCCGATGCCTGGGTGCGGGCGAGCCGCTTCATTCAGCGCGCGGAAGGGGCGCGCGGTACGTTGCTGCACCGCAAGATCGGTGATCCGAATGTGTTGCTGGCCGTCGCGAGCTGGACATCGAAGGCGGCACGAGACGCTGCCGAGCAGAACAAGGACGAGCGCGTGCGGGCCATCATTGCCGAGCAGGCAGAGTTCGTCGAGGTAAGCGTGATCGGGGAGTTTGAAGACCCGGAGTGGGTCGTTGAACCCGGTGACTGAGGCGGGCTGACCGATGCCAGTCAGCCCCTGCAGCTGGCAGCTCAAGAGCCGCCTTGCTAGCATGCGCGGTTTTCCCATCGAGGTAGTCCTTGCCGCCCACGCACGCGCATCCGCTGACATTGCCAGCCCGCTGGCCGTTTGATGTCCGGCGCAGTCCGTTCTTCTATGGCTGGGTCATCTGGGGGCTGTCCACGCTGGGTTTCCTGATGAGCGTGCCCGGACAGACCATGGGCATGGCGGTCTTTACCGATCCGCTGATCGAGGCGCTCGGCCTTACCCGCACCCAGCTGTCCGTCGCGTACTTCTTTGGCACTGTCGGTAGTTCGCTGTTTCTGACCCGGGGCGGTCGCTGGTTTGATCGCGTCGGTGCCCGCACCATGGTGGTCGGGTCCAGTGTGGCACTGGCCTTGACGCTGGTGTTTATCAGCCTGATTGGCCTTGTCGCCGATAGCGCAGCTGCAGTGACCGGTCTGTCGGTTGTCTGGTTCAGCTTTCCGTTGATACTGCTTGGCTACTTCGGCGTTCGGTTCAGCGGACAGGGATTGTTGACCAGTGCCTCGCGTAATGTGCTGGTGCTGTGGTTTGAAAAGCGCCGCGGCCTGGTGTCCGGGATGCGTGGCATCTTTGTATCGCTGGGCTTTTCGCTGGCACCGTTGTTGCTGGCCTGGATGATTGATCTGCTGAGCTGGCAGGGTGCACTGTTGGCGATGGCCGTTGTGGTCGGGGTGTTCTTTGCAGGGCTGGCGCTGATGCTGCTGCGCGATACCCCGGAGTCCTGTGGTCTGTTACCGG
>SKXG01000224.1 GCA_007128525.1 Pseudomonadales bacterium
CGAGCTGGTTGCGCCAGACCTGGAAGGGGCGCCAGTTGTCGCTGACGCAGAGGAAGAAGTAGTGCGTGCTGTCGGCCGCCCATACAGGTGCACCGCGCGTATCCGCGATCCTGCCTTCCAGCAGCCGGCCACTGATCAAGTCTCGAAACCGCACCTCGAAGCGCTCGTTCCCCTGTGTGTCCTGGGCCCAGGCGAGGATCCGGCCATTCGGACTGATGCTGAGGCCGCCCAGTTCAAAGTAGGAGTGGCCTTCGGCAAGCGCCGGTTCGTCCAGGAAGCAGCTGGCCTGGGTTGGTTCGCCTTTGGGCCAGCGCCACCAGGTCCGATACTGTGCGTCGGCGGCGTAGCGCCATTGATAGGTCCAGTTGCCATCATCGAACGGCACGCCAGCGTCTTCGGTTTCCTGGCGCCCAATGAGTTCGGCGTAGAGCGTGTCGATCAATGTGGCATGACCCTGCCGCCACAGATCGAACCATTGATTCTCGGTTTCCAGATAGCTCAGCACGTCTGGATCCTGAACTTCGGGATAGTCCGGGTCGCGCAGCCAGTGATAGGGGTCGGTTATCGTCTCCCCATGCCAGGATCGACTCACCGGACGCGCCGGTGGTGGCTGAGGCGGTGTCGCTGCGGATCTGTCAGGTTCAGTCATGGTCACAACCAATTGCGGGCTGGATATCGCTCAGGCGATGCAGCCGGCCACCATGTAGCATGTGGGCCCCGGCATGCAAGTTCCGGTTGCGGCCAGACCGGCGGCAGGCAGGAAGTGACTGAATCGGACAAGTAGCACGCACAAGGATACAAAGCAAATATGGAAGATTTTGAAGCGTCTCTCGATGACAACTCATTGGCTGATCCGTTGCCGGCCCATCCCTTCGATATTGTCAGACGCTGGCGGGAAGAGGCCCAGGGTCTCGGGCTGAACAACCCGGATGCCATGGTGGTCTCAACCATTGGTGAGGATGGCGCGCCCCGTTCGCGGACGGTTCTGTGTCGAGGTTTCGACTATGAACGAGGCAGCCTGAACTTCTACACCAACCGGCAAAGTGAAAAAGGGCGCAATCTCAGTGCTCGCCCGGAAATCAGCGCCTGCTTCTACTTCGACAAGGTGGCGCGTCAGATTCTGGTGGTTGGGTCTGTTGAGTTGACCGACGAGGCCGATTCGGATGCTTACTGGGCCGGGCGCCCGCGTCTGTCACAGATCGCCGCCTGGGCCAGCGCGCAGAGTGAGCCGGTCGCATCGCGGGCCGCGCTGCTCGACAAGCTGCGGGCTGCAGCCGAGCAGTTTGGTGGCATGGAAGGCGGTCAGCCTGTGCCCAGACCTGCGCACTGGGGCGGCTATCGCATCGTCATCCGGCGACTGGAACTCTGGGTGGGCGCTGCCGGGCGTGCGCACGACCGGGCACGCTGGACGCGACAGTCACCTGACGCACCCTGGGAGGTCATGCGACTGCAGCCCTGATAACCTGAGGCCAGGGGAGATGAGGCACAGACCATTAACCAGACAGGATGGGGGGGTAACCATGGAACTACGACGACTCGGAAACAGCGGCCTGAAAGTGTCAGCCGTGGGGCTGGGCTGCAACAACTTTGGTGGCCGAATGGAGGAAGCAGAGACCCAGCGCGTGGTCGATGCAGCCATTGATCATGGCATTACGCTGCTGGACACGGCCGATGTCTATGGGGGCACCAAAAGCGAGACCTTTCTCGGCAAAGCATTGCAGGGCAAACGGCACAAGGTGGTGCTTGCCACCAAATTTGGTATGGGGCAGGAAGAGCTGGCCCGTGGTGGATCGCGCCGTTACATCATGCAGGCGGTAGAGGCCAGCCTGAAGCGGCTCAACACCGACTATATCGATCTGTATCAGATGCATCGTCCGGATGCCGACACCCCCATTGACGAGACGCTGATGGCGCTCGACGATCTGGTGCGGCAGGGCAAAGTGCGCTATCTGGGCAACTCCAACTTTACCGGCTGGCAGATTGCCGACGCGGACTGGGTGTCGCGCACTGGCCATCTGAATCGCTTTGTCAGCGCGCAGAATCAGTACAGCCTGCTCGAGCGCGGCATAGAAGCCGAAGTGTTGCCGGCCTGTGAGCGTTTCGGTCTGGGCATGCTGCCCTTCTTCCCGTTGGCCAGTGGCCTGCTCACGGGCAAGTACAAGCGCAACGAGCCGGCACCGGAAGGGACCCGACTGGCCAATGCCGGCCCGCGGGCGGAGCGTGCCCTGAGCGATCGCAACTTCGATGTCATTGACCAGTTGACGGCCTTTGCCGAAGAACGCGGCAAGACCATTCTGGATCTGGCCTTTGCCTGGTTGTTGAGCCGTGGCGTGATCAGCAGTGTCATTGCTGGCGCGACCAAGGTTGAACAGGTTCAGAGCAATGTCGCCGCGGGAGAATGGCGTCTGACCGATGAAGAGTTTGAAACGGTCAGCGAGTTGGCCCGGCGCCGCTGACCGCATAGCCTGCCCTGAAAAGAAACGCCCGCTATTCGGCCGGGCAAAGCCGAAACAGCGGGCGAAAGGGCGGGGGCCCTGTTGGTGTCAGTTGAGTGCTCGCGGGCCTCAGCCAGGCTGGCTGACACCACTGGTTTGACGGGTGAGCAGGGCTAACTGATTGTTCAGGCTGCGGCTGGCTTCCCAGCGCGACATCGAAGGCTGCAGCAGGTAGTGCATCAGATTGGCATCGAGCACCCGGCAGGCGAGCTGGGCCAGTGCCATGACTTCGGTGCTGCTGCGGCCGCTCAGCTTCTCACGAAACAGCAGGAACACTTTCTCGGCGCCATTCGGAGCCAGCAGCGCCAGCGCCGGATAATCGCCCGCGGGTGATCGCAGGGCATCCAGCATGACCTCACGCCACAGCGCGCGCTGGTGGTCTGCGGCACACTCGAACAGTTCCATGCTCAGCTTCTGCAGGCAGGCTGCCAGGTCCATCTGCGATTCCGCCTCGGTGATTTTCGGTTGTGCGTCGCAACCGATGCCGAGCTCCTCATGCAGCAGCGTCTGCACGATCATGGCCTTGGCCGGAAAATAGTTGTACAGCGTCTGGTATGAAATGCGCGCCGCTTCGGCGATGTCACGCATCTTGGCGCTCTTGTAGCCTTTGGTGTTGATGAGTTCGCGGGCCGCACGCAGAATCTGGTCGCGGGCACGGCGCTTCTTTTGGTCGCGAAGCCGGGGTGCTTCGGGTTGCGGGGTGCTGGCAGTCGTCACGGGTATCCACCTTGTTATGGGTTGCAGGTTTCAGGACAGGTCTGAGGCCGGTGAGAGGCCAGTTCGGAGCAGAATTTGATCCGATAGACTTATCAGCCCGTGACAGTAGGTGTCAGGCAAGCGCTCGAACAGATGGCGAAGGCTGTGCTCTTGTGTAGGAAATTGGCCATGTAGGCTGTAGGAAATCAGCCATTCACAGCGCGAGAGGCCGGTTGGTGGGGCAGGTCTGTGGTGGTTGGGGAGAGCGTACTCAGGTCCACAGGCGCGTCTGGCCTGCAGACCTGAGCCAAACCCCGATCAGTCGATGACGACGGGCTTGCCGAGTTCCTTGACCCGGGCGTCGTTCTCTTCCTTGGCCTGGACCAGCTCTGGTACGTACTTGTCCAGCTCTTCCTGCGACCAGACGCCTTTGCTCTTCTGGAAAGCCTTCAGGATGGCCGGCTGTTGCATGATGCCGACCAGACCGCGAGCTGCGTGCAGGATCTGATTGGACACTTTCGCCGCTTCATCAGAGGCCAGCCAGGTCACGATCGGTGCCACGTGCTGCGGACCGCCCTGTTCCAGCTCGCTCTCTTCAACCTTCTGGCCGCGGGCTTCGCGCAGCGGAATGGTCATCCGGGTCAGTGCCGCCGGCGAGATGGTGTTGACCGTGCAGCCATACTTGGCCAGCTCCATGGACAGCACCCGGGTGAAGCCAGCAATCCCGGCCTTTGCCGCGCCGTAGTTGGACTGGCCGAAGTTGCCGAACAGGCCCGAGGTCGACGAGAAGTTGATGATCCGGCAGTTGGTCCGGTTGTTCTCGCGAATGTACTTGGCAAACGGGCGTGACGTGCAGTAGTGGCCCTTCAGGTGGACCGCAATGACGGCATCCCAGTCTTCTTCTTCCATGTTGAAGATGGTCTTGTCGCGGAGAATGCCCGCATTGTTGACCAGGATGTCCAGGCCACCGAAGTTGTCGATGGCGGTTTGCAGTAGAGACTGGCCACCGGCAACGGTGGAGATGGATTCGGTGTGTCCTACGGCTTCGCCGCCGGCATCCCGGATTTCCTTGGCGACGTCATCGGCAATCTTGCCGCTGCCGCTGCCATCGGTGTTTGCGCCCAGGTCGTTGACGACGACTTTGGCCCCCTCGCTGGCCAGCAGTTTCGCGATCTCAGCGCCTATGCCCCGGCCTGCGCCGGTTACTGCAGCTATGCGTCCGTCTAGTCTTCCCATGTGTAACTCCTCTTAGTACTCCGACTTTCGTTTGGATCCCCTGTACCAGCGGAAGCTGTCATATTAGGCGCAGGATACTAATACAGGGGGCTGCCTGACGCTATCCAGGAAAGCCGCCAGCCAGGAAAGTTGACAGTGTCCTCATGCGGTCATGGGTTTCAAACTGATTGCTCAAGCCATTATGATCAAGTCAAGCACGATTTTAGGACTGCGCAGTGTCCAGCCCGCGGGCGCCTGAGGGAGGGCGATTGAGGTCTGGTGGCAAGGTCTGTATTTACACTTTGGAGGGGATTATGAGTACCACCGCTACCGACCTGAAAGACGACATGAAAGCGCTGCTTGCAGCCGCTGAGCAGGGCATGACATTGGCCTACCACGCTGCGCGACGGCCTGACTACAAGGCCGTAATCTCAGAATTCGGCGATCGTACCTTTGCCGAGCTGAATGCCAAAGCCAACCAGCTGGTCCGGCTGATTCGCAGCCATGGCATCGGTGATGGTGATGCCATCGCGGTCGTGCTGCGTAACCGCCCGGCCTTTATCGAAGCCATGATGGCCAGTCAGCGCAGCGGGATGCGCTTTACCCCGGTCAACTGGCACCTGACGGCTGAGGAAATCGGCTATGTGGTCGACAATTGCGAGGCTAAGGTGGTGGTCTACGATGGCTCGCTGTCCAACGCTGAAGAGGCACTGAGTTACGCCCCCAACTGCAAGCTGCGCCTGATCGTCGACGGCAGTGCCAAGGGTTTCGACGATTACGAGAAGTCCATTGCTGAGTTTGATGGCTCAGACATTGAGGATCCGGTCCGGGGCAGCCAGATGATGTATACCTCCGGCACGACGGGGCGCCCCAAAGGCGTTTATCGGGGCAGGCGTACTGCACTTGTGCCGCCCAACATCCGCATCGACGGCGAAAGCCCGCGCGCACCATCCGGGGCGGCCAGTGGTCTGGCAACGCGGCAGGCGGCCGGCGCGTTCGATCCCGGTACCGATCGCTGCCTGTGCACAGGCCCGGCCTACCATGCGGCACCGCTGGCCTTCAATGTCACGGCGCCGCTTGCTGCCGGTGCCGGTGTGGTGTTCATGGACAAGTGGGATCCGGAAGAAACCCTGCGCCTGATCGACAAGTACAAGATTACCCACACCCACATGGTGGCGACCATGTTCCATCGCCTGTTGCAGCTGCCGGATGAGGTCAAGAACAAGTACGACATCTCCAGCCTGCGCTATCTGCTGCATGGTGCGGCGCCCTGTCCGGTGCACGTCAAGAAAGCCATGATGGACTGGGTCGGGCCCATCATTTACGAGTATTACGCGGCCACCGAGGGTGGCGGCGCCTATGCCATCGGGCCGGAAGAGTGGCTGAAGAAGCCCGGCAGTGTGGGCCGCTCGCCGAATCCCGAGAACACCAAGGTGGTTGATGAGGACGGCAATGAGCTGCCGGCCGGTGAGACGGGTACCGTCTACTTCAAGGCGCCGGATCAGGGGCGCTTCGAGTACTTCAAGGCGCCTGAAAAAACCGCCAGCAGTTACAGCGGCGACTACTTCACGCTCGGCGACATGGGCTATCTGGATGAAGACGGCTATCTGTTCCTGACCGGCCGCAGCGCTGAGACCATCATCTCCGGCGGGGTCAACATCTACCCGCAGGAAATCGATGATGTGCTGCTCAAGCATGAAGCCGTGCAGGATGTCTGCACCATCGGTGTTCCAAATGATGAGTGGGGCGAAGAGGTCAAGAGTGTCGTCATGCTGGTGCCGGAGCGGCGCGGTGATGAAAAAGTTTTGGAGCAGGAG
>SKXG01000008.1 GCA_007128525.1 Pseudomonadales bacterium
AACCCTCCCCGCTTCCGGCCAGAGCGCCGCGGACAGACGAGACCTCAGCTACTGCACCCCACTACTTCCGCTTCTGCGCCAACGCCGCGACAGCACTGGACCCAATCGCACCTTCCCGGTCGTACAGATAGCACTCCCCAATCGCGACCCCATCCGTCGCCTGATGATTCACCGTCTCCATACCCACCCATTCACCCACCGGCAGACGGTGCAGATACAGCGTCACATCGGTATTGATGTAGCCCAGCCCGCCCGCACCTGAGTTGGCAAAGGGGCTGGCAAAGTCGGCGGCCAGCGCCACGCGCATCCAGGGCGTCAGCGCGATGCCGGCAACCAGGTCGCGCAGCTCTGAAATCCAGGTCTGCTTCTGCCCGTCGGATCCGAAGCCACCGCGAATGGGCCGCATGGCCCACATGCCGCCCATGCCCAGACGTTGGGAGTCAGGCACATCGATGTCTTCAGGTGCTGGCACATCCCAGTTCTCCGGCTTCCAGACCTGCCCGGCCGGATTTTCCGTGCGACGCAGCAACTGACAGGAAGCGCGGCCAACGCTCTTGTCACCACTGAACATCTCGGCGTCGATGACTTTGATCCGATAGCCGTCTCGGATCACGCGGGTTTCCATGCGAATTGGTGAAAAGTCCGGCAGCCGGTACATATCGACCGTCAGGCGCGCCGGCATCAGTTCGTCATCCCCGTGGCGCTGCTCGATCTCATGGGCAAGGAGGCCAACGATGACGCGGCCGTGCAGTGAGTTCGGATCCCAGGGCCCACGACAACTGGGCTGCGGCAGATAACGGCCGTCGGCATCACGGTCGAAGAAAGCATCAGGTGATTGGCTCATAGTGCCTCCGGTAAATTCTGAGGCGCAAAATAGTGCCGTAAGCTGGTCGGCAATGCGACCCAAACCCGAGCTGAGACAGGCTGCGATTCAGAGTAAACTCCTCCGCCATGCCAATTCAGAACACCAAGGTGTCTGTCGCCAGTACGGACGACTACCGGGAGATCTTTGTCAGCGGGCGACCCCTGCTGGACCTGCGCGCACCGGTGGAATTTGCCCGGGGCGCCTTTCCGGGGGCCACCAATTTGCCCCTGATGACCGATGATGAACGCGCTGCTGTCGGTACCAGGTACAAGCAGCAAGGCCAGCAGGCTGCCATTGAACTCGGGCACCAGCTCGTCAGCGGTACCACCCGTGAAGCGCGAATGGCGGCCTGGCTGAAGTGGTGCAAGAAACATCCCGACGGCCGGATCTACTGCTTTCGGGGCGGCCTGCGCTCTGCCACGGTTGGCGCCTGGCTGGCAGCTGCCGGCGCCAGGCCGATACTGGTTGAGGGTGGCTACAAGGCGCTGCGCCGCTATCTGCTGGAACAGCTTGAGACGCTGGCTCAGGCGCTGGATCTGCTGCTGATCTGCGGGCGCACGGGTACCGGCAAGACGCTGGTCATTGAAGCACTGCCCCAGGCGCTGGATCTGGAAGGTCGCGCCAGACACCGTGGTTCGGCCTTCGGCGCCAGCCAGGAGCCGCAGCCGGCGCAAATCGGTTTCGAGAACGCCGTCGCGGTGGATCTGCTGCGCCTGCAGGCCGCGGGCTTTGGCAGTGGCGCGCGGCCTGTCGTGCTGGAGGATGAGGGCCGGTTGATCGGGCGTTGCCTGGTACCCCCCACCCTGCAGGACCGCATGAAGGCCATTCCGCGCGTGATCGTTGATGAGCCCCTGGATGCCCGCGTTGGCCTGATCATCCGGGACTATATTCAACAGCCACTGGCCGCCATGCAGCACAACCGATCACGGGAGGAAGCCCTGGACCAGCTCGAAGTGCAACTGCGGGCGGCCCTGGATCGTATCCGCCGACGCCTGG
Organism: Pseudomonadales bacterium; assembly: GCA_007128525.1. GTDB lineage: Bacteria > Pseudomonadota > Gammaproteobacteria > Pseudomonadales > Azotimanducaceae > SKXG01. The sequence goes on from SKXG01000008.1 coordinate 1,862, forward strand.
GAGGCAGCCGTCACCAAGACCTGGCAGCGGCGATGGCCGACGCGTTCCATCAGCATCGTCAGCAGGACAGTGACACCGGGCACGCAACCTGGATCGCGCCACTACTCACAGACTATTACGACCCGATGTACGACTACATGCTCAAGCAGCGACAAGGGCCGGTTCTGTTTCAGGGCAGTCGCTCAGCCGTTCTGCAATGGCTGAGCGACCAGCGCTCAGTCAATCAAGGCTGAATACACCAGACTCTTGAGCTGGCCTCGGAAGTTGAACGTGGCCGACGGCATCAACTGGGTCATAAAGATCACGACCAGGTCCTCCTTCGGATCAACCCAGAAGATGGTTGATGCAGCACCACCCCAATAGTAGTCACCGGAACCCAGCGTGCCGGCAGCCACCTCGTCGAGCGTAACCGCGAATCCAAGGCCAAAGCCGACACCCTCATTGGCCGTTTCGGAGAAGGCGCCAATCGCCATCTGTGTCAGGTCGCGCCCCTCAGGCAGATGGTTGCGCGCCATCAGCCGGATGGTACGCGGTCCCAGAATGCGCTCGCCGTCCAACTCACCGCCCCGGCGCAGCATCTCGCAAAAGCGCAGATAATCAGCCGTGGTTCCGGTCAGGCCGCCACCACCGGACAGGAACTTCGGTGGCGCCGCATAGCTGCTCTGCCCCGGATCATCAATCAACGTCAGTTCCTTGCTCGCATTGCGCTGGTAGTTGGCCGCGAAGCGATCGAGCTTGTCCGCCGAAACGTGAAAATCGGTATCCTTCATGCCGAGCGGATCCAGGATATGCTCACGCAGGTACTCGTCAAACGGCTGCCCGGACAGCGCCTCGACCAGGTAGCCGCAGACATCCGTGGCATAGGAATACATCCAGCGCGTGCCGGGCTCATAGTGCAACGGGATCCTGCCCAGCGCTTCCACAAACTCACTCAATGAACTGTCCGGATCGCGCAAGCGGGCATGCCGATACATCCGGTCGACCGGGTGTCTGGTACCGCCATAGCCCAGCCCGGCGCTGTGATTCAGCACGTGACGAAAGGTCACCGGCCGGTCCGGGCTGCGCACCTGCATGTCCTCCCCTTCACCGGAAACATGCACTTGTAGTCCGCGCCAGCTGGGAATGACCCGATGGACCGGATCATTGAGCTGGAAGTAGCCCTTTTCATAAAGCTGCATCAGTGCCACTGACGTGATCGGCTTGGTCATGGAATAGATGCGAAAGATGGTGTCGTCCTGCAGCGGTTTGCTGCGCTCAAGGTCCATCTGCCCGAAAGACTCGAAGTAGCTGACCAGGCCATGCCGGGCCACCAGTACCTGACAGCCGGGAATCTTGCCGGGCTCAATGTAGTTGCGGTTGATGTGATCGCTGATGCGCTGCAACCGGCCCGGTGCAAATCCAGTTTGTTTCGGTGCGGTGTCCATCGACATTTCCCCTTTTTTGTCGGTGTCTGGTTCAGTCCGTGTCCGGTGCCATGCCGTTTTCGATCATGCGTACGTTGACCACCCCTTCCACGGTGCGAATCTGCTCCAGCACACCCGGGCCGGGCCTGGACGCGACATCGATCAGGTTATAGGCAAGGTCGTCGCGACTCTTGTTGATCATGTCGACGATATTGATGTCGGCATTGGCCAGGATCGACAGCACCTGCCCGAGCATCTTGGGCACATTCATATTGGTCAGCGCGAGCCGGTAGCCCGGCGTACGATCCAGATACACCGGCGGGAAATTGACCGAGTTCGTAATGTTGCCGTTGCCCAAAAAATCGATCAGCTGATCGGCCGCCATGACCGCACAGTTTTCCTCGGCCTGGGTGGTACTGGCACCGAGGTGTGGTGTGGCATAGACATTGTCGAGCGCAGACAGCTCGGTGCTGGGGAAGTCCGAAAAATAGGCGCGGACCTGCTTCTCGCGCAGCGCCACGGCCAGCGCGGCTTCATCCACAATTTCCTGGCGGGCAAAGTTCAGCAGCACGCAGCCGGGTCGGATCGACTTCAACGACTCGGCATTGATCAGGCCACGGGTGGCTTCCAGCAGCGGCACATGCATGCTGACGTAGTCGCAGCGGCCAAGCAGGCTGTGCAGATTCTCCATGCGCTGCACGTCACTTGGCAGCCGCCAGGCCGCATCAACGGAAATTGCCGGGTCATAACCCAGCACCTGCATGCCGAGACCCAGGCCAGCTTTGGCAACCAGCGAACCAATGGCGCCCAACCCGACCACACCCAGGGTCTTGCCATACAGCTCTTCACCCTTGAATCGCTTCTTCTCGCTCTCGACCAGGGTATCGAGCTCTGCCTTGTCATTGATCTGTGGCAAATGGCGAACGAATTGCAGCCCACCAAAGACGTCACGGGACGACAGCAGCAATGCCGCCAGTACCAGCTCCTTGACAGAGTTCGCGTTGGCGCCTGGCGTGTTGAACACCACGATGCCGGCTTCCGTGCACTGGGCAACCGGAATGTTATTGACACCGGCACCTGCCCGGGCAATCGCCATCAGGTCAGGCGTCAGGTCCGCCGGCGTCAGCTTGTGACTGCGCAGCAGTATGGCATCCGGATGAGCGAACTCGCTGCTCAGCTCAAAGCGGTCCCGTGAAAAGCGCTCCAGGCCGCGCAGCGCAATCTGATTGTAGGTTCGTATCTGATACATATGGTCCTCGCCCCTGGATGAAGCCGCCTATTGTTCGGAAAACGGGCGCAGAAAGAAAGACGGCGCCCGCAGGCGCCGTCTCATGCCCAACGATTCAGCCCACAGGCTGAAGTCGGCTATCAGTTGCCGGTGGCAACCACAGAGTCCGCATGATCTTCATAGACCAGCGGCTTGGAGAGGTTTTCCCAGCTGGTTGCCGCATCTGACGGCAGCTCTTCATACGACAGCGCACCAACCTTCTCATAGAACGGGCGCACGCTATCAGTCAGCAGACCAATCCGCTTCAAGTTCGGCAGAACCCGCCCGAACAACTGGCCGCGGAAACCTTCACCGCTCTGTGCCAGGGTGCCGTTCTTCGACAGATGCTCGCGCACCGCGTCCTTGTCCCAGTTGTAGCGCTGGTAGAACTTGGTGCCGTTGCTGCGCCCGCCGCCGGTGGTCATCATGCCCAGCGCATAGACCGCAAACTGAGCCCGTTCTTCCAGGTCCGACTTGGGCAGCGACTTGCAGTAATCCTCCAGGAAGTTCACGCCGAAGGTCACATGCCGGGCTTCATCACGAATCACATAGTGCAGGCCGGTCTTGTGGACGGGCACATTGCTCTGCATCTTCATGGTGTTAAAGGACGCCAGCGCCAGACCTTCAATAATGATCTGCATGCCGATGAACTTCAGATCCCAGCGTTCATCCTGCAGGATGGTGTCAATGAGCTTCTTCAGGCCCGCACCCACCGGATACATGATGCCGATCTGGTGCTGGATGTACTTGTTGAAGAACTCCATGTGGCGGGCTTCATCGAAGGTCTGCGATGCCGCATAGAGCTTGGCTTCATAGCTCGGCGCGTTGCAGGCCAGCTGTGCCGCCACCATCAGTGCGCCCTGTTCACCGTGCAATGCACCGCTGGCACCCAGTGCCTGACGGTGCCACGAGAAGCGCACTTTCTCGTCATGCGGCAGATCATCATAGGGCTTGAAACCCACGTACGGGTTGTACTTCTCATCAACCGGAAACTCGGTGATCGGATAGCGTTCACTCCAGTCCAGATCCTTCTCGACGTTCCAGTTCAGCTCTTTGCCCAGATCATAAAGCCGCTTGATACGCGAATCCGGAATCGAGTAATCCCAGTTGTATGCACTGGACAGGGTGGATTTGAAGGTTTCAGCGATGTGCTTGACATCGGCCGGGGACAACTCCTCCGCCATCGGGTCATGATGGTCCTCGGTGACGTGCTCGAAAAAGCGCGTCTCCTGCGGCTGTTGGTCTACGTACTCAATTTTCATGGCATGCTACCTATTGCTTGGGAATGGAAATCTGTAAACCGGTTGCTGATTGACTCAGCGCCGCCACCGATGACCGGGTGCCGGCAAAATTCCTGGGGCTTGTTGTTGTTCTTCGCGCCCGTAGTCCATACCCTTACTTTGACCGCCGCTGGTGAACCTGTTCAATCAGATCCACCACAGCAGCTGTACCGTCACCGAACCCTGCCTCAGTCAGACGGGCCCGCCACGCCGGCAGCTCAGCCAGCATTTGGACAAGAGTAGACATAATCAAATCGGTATTCAAACGACTTTCCTGCACCACGACGCTGTAGCCGGCCGCCTCTGCGAAGGCCGCATTCTCCAGCTGGTCACCCCGACTGCCGGCACGGGTTAACGGCACCAGAACGTGCGGTTTGCGCAGGGCCAGCAGTTCATACAGCGCATTGGCCCCGGCACGGCTCAGGATCAGATCCGCAGCCGCCAGCATGTCGCCCCAGCCGGCATTGACATAGGCATAGGCGCGATAGGACGGATTGTCGGACACTTTGGCCGGCACCTCGCCCTGACCGTAGATGTGCACAACGTTGAAGCGCTCGGTCAGCGCCGGCAGTGATGTCCAGACCAGCTCGTTGAGGACTCGCGCGCCCAGACTGCCGCCGACTACAAGCAGGATCGGGCGGTTCTCATCTGCGAAGCCGAACGCTGCCCGCCCCCGCGCGGCATCCCCCTGCAGCAGCGCCGGGCGCAACGGGGTACCTGTATGCACGATCTCCAACGGTGTACGGGTCAGCCTGCGGGTACGAATCGACTGGCCGGGAAAGTTGGTACAGACCACGGCAGCAATGGGCAGAATCAGCCTGTTGGCCAGGCCAGGCGTGGTATCCGACTCGTGGACGATAACCGGAATGCCACGCAACCAGGCTGCAATGGCGGGCGGCACCGTCACAAAGCCACCCTTGGAGAACACCAAGTCCGGCCGCAAGCGGCCCAGCAGACGCCAGGCTTGCCACAGCCCCCTGAGCGTGCGAAACACATCAATCAGGTTCTGCCAGGACAGATAGCGACGCAGCTTGCCGGTACTGATGGCATAAAAAGGAACGCCGGTTGGTTCGATCAACGCCCGCTCAGGTCCATTGGCAGAGCCCAGGTAACTGAGCTGCCACCCCTTTGCAGCAAGCTGCTCCATGACCGGCAGGTTCGGCACCACATGACCACCACTGCCGCCGCCGGTGAACAGGACGTGACCAACCGTCGGATCCGGCTGGGATGGCGCGTCACTCACAGGTGCAGGACCTCTTTGACGAAGGGCACGGTCAGGCGCCGCTGGCGGGCCAGGGCAGCCTGATCCAGCTCATCCAGCGCGCTGAGCAAGGCCTGTTGCGTTCGCGGCAGACGGTGCAGCAGAAATCCGGTGACTTCATCCGGCAGCGCCAGCCCAGTGCGCGCCGCATACATCCGAAGTAGCCGCGCCAGGTCCGATTCCGGCAATGGCTGGAGGCGAAATCCCTCTGCGGCACGCAGCCTGGATCCCAGATCCGGCAACAATGGCCGCACCGCAGCAGCGCTGTGCCGGCTGGCGAGCAACAAACGGCCGGCTTGCTGCTGCAGCCCTTGATACAGGGCCATCAGTGCCTCTTCCCAGCCCCGCTCTCCCAGCAGCAGATCCACGTCATCGAGCGCCACCAGACCAAAACCCTGCAACCCGTCAAGCGCCTCAGGCCCGGGCATTCGCGCCGCAGGCAGATAGGCAATGGTGATTCCCGCAGTGGCGGCCAGATCGCAGGCGCCTTGCAGTAGATGGCTCTTGCCGGCCGCTTGCGGCCCCTCCAACCAGACCGCCTGAAACCCTGGCAAGGCACCTTCCGCCAGCTTGCGAACACGGGCGAGCGCTTCGGTGTTGGGGCCGACAATGAAATCGCTGAGCCGCCGCGACTGTGGCAGCGGCAGTTCAAGCCAGAGTTGTGGCTGGGCAGAGCGCATCACGAGACCAGGGTCAGCCGGGGGTCTGGCGGTCGGCAAATAGCTTGCGCGTCCAGGTCCAGGTGTAATCGATCCCAGATGCCAGCACCAGCGCCGCTACCAACAGTATCAACCAGGGGTAAATGATCCAGTAAACCAGGGCGCTGAGATAGGGTATCTCGGCCAGCGCGATCAGGATGCCAATCAGCAGACTGATCTGCAGCGCCGTATTCACTTTGCTGAGCATGGTCGGCGCCACCTGTATCGGGCCAACCAACCAGCGATACAGCCCGGCACCGAACAGGATCAATGCATCGCGACCGAGTGCAAGCACGACGAGCCACAAGGGCAAGTGCTGCTGCACTGTCAGAGTCACGAACAACACGCCGATCAGTAACTTGTCGGCCAGCGGATCCAGTGTTGCCCCCACCCGGGTGAAGGCCTGCAGCCGCCGCGCCAGCCAGCCATCGAGCGCATCGGACAGCCCAGCTATGGCCACCAGGATCAGCGCCACGAGATAGTGCTGCAGCCACAGGTACCAGGCCGTCGGCAGAACCAGCAGCACGCGCAACACAGTAATCAGATTGGGCAACTGACGCAGCAATGGCGCCCACTTCCCGGTCTTGGCACGAATTTCGGAGGCCGGCATCCGTGTCAGCCCTGCCAGTCCAGCTGTAACAGGTCATTGGTCCAGTATTGGATGTTCGTAGACGGAGGCCCGGTTTGCAGGCGTCCATCATAGGTCAGCAGCTCAAGCAAGCGATCCGGCGCCGCCTGCGTACGCAATCTCAGCTGCAGCTGATCGCCCTGAACGGCCACGACATCGAGCTCATCAATGAAATCAAAATCGCCCAGGTGCCGCATCAGTGCACCATAGGCTCTGAGGTCAATGATGCCGCCAACCTGCAGCTGTATGTGTTCCGCATCGCCCGGATAGATGGCGAAGCGGGCGAACAGGGTATCAGCGACGGCATCAAGCGCCTGTCGTCCGATCAGCGTCTGGTCATGGGTCTCGAACACGAAGCTCTGGGTCTGATCGCCCAGGCGGAATTGCCAGTCCGTCATCCAGCCTTCGGTCGGCGTCGGGCTGACGCGACCCAGCAGTACGGCATTCGCGCCAAGCTGCCCTGCCACCGACATCAGTTGTTCCCAGTCCTGATTCCAGACCATGGCCACGGATACCAGTGCCCGACCGTCTTCGCCACGCAGCTCAGCCGGATCCGGAAACTGCACCGGCAACGCCCGCTCAGCCGCACGCTGGCGCAGCGCAAAACCCAGCTCACGGCCCTGCTCTGCCGTCAACAGCCGGCGGCGCAGACCGTCATCGTGCGCCACCAGGACCAAAATCCGCGGCCGGTTGGCGGTCCACATCGGCAGCCGCGCTTCACGGATCAGCTGATGCACTTCGCCCGGCACGAAGCGCATTTCCAGCTTGAGCGCCGGCGCCGGTGGTGGCTCCCAGACCAGATCCGGGGCCCCGGCCGCCTGTACCTGCTGTGCCCGTACCGCTTCCGTGACCGGCACGCCCGGCGCATCGCCGGTGCGATACTGAGACTGATCGAAATAGCGTTCCGGCGTCGACAGGGCTTGACGCACGGCCGGCAACATGGGGACGTCTTTCAGGCCGGTGATCCGGGTCAGCACCTGCAGCAGGCCAATTTCGGCAGCGGCCCTTTGCTCCGCGGCACTTTGATCGAGCACACCCACACTGATGCGGAAAGGATCCAGCTCTTCCGCCACGGCAATGCGTGGCAACAACAGAAAGCCGACGGCCAACAGCAAGGCACAGAGCCACACCCACGGATACAAAGCTCCCGCTGGAGCCTCCCCGGGTACAAAACAGGAGCCGGCCGCCTGCTTCGCGACCGACTGACCACTTCTGACAGATTCCGTGACAGCCATGAACATCGATCTGAAATTGTTGGATCAGTGTAACCGATTCGATCGCCTCGCGCGGCCCCTGAACGCGGGACCTCTGGTAGACTGCGCGCCCTGTCCCCGAGCGAATGCGGAAGCCCCATGAGCCGACAACTGACGTACAAGGATGCCGGTGTCAACATTGATGCCGGCAACGAACTGGTGCAGCGCATCAAACCGGCAGCGGCGCGGACCCGACGCCCGGAAATGCTGGGTGGCATTGGCGGCTTTGCCGGCCTGATGCGCCTGCCCGCTGGCTACGACCGGCCGGTGCTGGTCAGCGGCACTGATGGTGTGGGCACCAAGCTGCGGCTTGCCATTCGCCACAACCGGCACGACCACATCGGCCAGGATCTGGTGGCCATGTGCGTCAATGACGTCCTGGTCACCGGGGCCGAGCCTCTGCTGTTCCTCGATTACTACGCCACCAGCCGGCTGGATGTCGACGTTGCAGCGCGCGTGGTTGAGGGCATCGCGGCAGCCTGCGAGCTGGCCGGGTGCAGCCTGGCCGGCGGTGAAACCGCAGAGATGCCCGGCATGTATCACGACGGCGACTACGACCTGGCCGGCTTCTGCGTCGGCGTGGTCAACGAAGACGCCATCATCGATGGCACCACCCTGGCACCTGGCCAGAAGCTCATCGGCCTGGCATCCAGCGGCGCCCACTCCAACGGTTACTCGCTAATCAACCGCCTGCTAGACGAGCAGGGCGACGGCATCTCTCCTAACCTGATCGATCAACTGCTTGAGCCAACCCGGCTCTATGTGCGCAGCATTCTGGCCCTGCTGAAACAGGTGCCTGTGCATGGCATGTCGCATATCACCGGCGGGGGGCTGCTGGAAAACCTGCCACGTATGTTCCGCGGCGCTGACCTGGCGGCGCGAATTGATCTGGACAGCTGGCAACGACCGGACCTGTTTAACGTGCTGCAGCAGGCCGGCAACATAGCCGAGCTGGAAATGCTGCGCACCTTCAACTGTGGCCTGGGCTTTGTCGTGGTCGTTGATGCCACAGACGAAGACCGGGCGCTGGCGCTGCTGCGTGAAGCCGGTGAAACCGCATGGACCGCCGGCGAACTGGTGGCCCTGCCGGCCGACCCGGAATCGGTGTCCGTAGCAGCCGGTGAACTGCTGCTCTGGGACGGGCCCAGCCACCGGCTTGGCTGAACGGTCTGGCCGTCAGGCTTTGGGCAGCGTGACGCCCCGCTGTCCCAGATACTTGCCGCCCCGGTCTTTGTAGGTGACTTCGCAGCGTTCATCCGACTGGAAGAACAGCATCTGTGCCACGCCTTCATTGGCATAGATCTTCGCCGGCAGGTTTGTGGTGTTGGAGAATTCCAGCGTCACATGCCCTTCCCATTCCGGCTCAAGCGGCGTCACGTTGACGATGATGCCGCAGCGCGCATAGGTCGACTTGCCCAGGCAGACCGTCAGCACGTCTTCCGGAATCCGGAAGTACTCGATGGTGCGTGCCAGTGCAAAAGAGTTTGGCGGAATGATGCAGACGTCGTTCTGAATGTCGACGAAACTCCGGTCATCGAAAGCCTTGGGGTCCACCACTGCGGAGTAGATGTTGGTGAACACCTTGAATTCATCCGCGCAACGCACGTCATAGCCATAACTCGAGGTGCCGTAGGAAATCAGCTTGCGGTCTCCATCGAGACGGACCTGACCGGGTTCAAACGGCTCGATCATGCCGTGTTCGAGCGCCATCTTTCTGATCCAGCGGTCCGATTTGATCGTCATCGATCCTGTTTCCTTAGCAGTGTGTCGGTGAACAAGCGGGCCCGAAAATCGGGCTCAGCCCAGGTTGATACTCGGACGTGCCGGCTGCTCGCCGGCCAGCGCCCAGAGTCGTGCGGCGAGGTGCCGAGCCGCGTCGCGATACAGGGCGGCCACTTCGCCATCCGGTTGCTCTGCAACGGTCGGCCGGCCGGCGTCGGTCTGGGTCCGGATGTCTGATGCCAACGGCAGGCTGCCCAGCAGGACGGTCTGGTAGTCGCGGGCGATGCGCTCACCGCCGCCACTGCCGAAAATGTGGCTGGTGTGACCACAGTTTGGACAGATGTGCAGCGCCATGTTTTCGACCACACCCAGCACCGGCACATTGACCTTGCGGAACATCTCGACACCCTTGCTGGCGTCCTGCAATGCCAGATCCTGCGGCGTCGTTACGATGACGGCGCCAGCCACAGCGGCCTTCTGCGCCAGCGTCAGCTGTATGTCGCCCGTGCCGGGCGGCATGTCTACGATCAGGTAGTCCAGATCGTTCCACAAGGTCTGACCCAGCATCTGCTGCAGTGCTCCCGATGCCATGGGGCCACGCCAGACCATCGGGGTTTCCTTGGTCACCAGGAAGCTCATCGACATGGCCTGCAGACCATGGGCTTCAATGGGGATGAAATATTTGCCGTCGGCCACCTCCGGCTTCTTCCCGGCGGGCACGCCCAGCATGATGCCGACACTGGGACCATAGATGTCCGCATCCAGCAACCCGACCCGGGCGCCTTCATGCGCCAGTGCCAGCGCCAGGTTCACGGCTGTCGTCGACTTGCCGACACCACCCTTGCCGGACGCCACAGCGACGATGTTGCGGACACCCTGAACACCCTGCCCGGCACTGAGTGACGGTGGCTCAAAACTGACCTCCAACGCCACCTGCTGCCCGGTAAAGTCGGACAGCTCGGCGATCCAGCGCTCTCGCAGCCCCAGCGCCGGATAACCCAGGCTCAACTGCACCTGCAGTCCGGCATCACTTCGGGTGGCACTGCGCAGTGCGCCGAGCTCGCCCCAGCTCAGACCCAGATAGGGATCGACGAAGGACTCAGGCCCGTGGTCCGTGGTCATATCAGTTACCGATGGAAGTGAGCGCGCATTATGCAAAAACCCGGCCCGCAAGGTATAGTCGCCGCCTTTCAACGGGGCCAACAGCCCTGAGTTCATATAGAGACAGCCCTGAGCTCATATAGAGACAGCCCTGAGCTCATATAGAGACAGCCCTGAGCTCATATAGAGACAGCCCTGAGCGCACATAGAGACAGCCATGAGTGCACAGAGAAACATTCTGGTCACCAGCGCCCTGCCCAACGCCAATGGTTCCATCCATCTCGGGCATCTGCTGGAGCACATTCAGACCGATATCTGGGTCCGCTTCCAGCGTATGCGCGGTCATCGCTGCATCTACGTCTGTGCCGACGACACCCATGGCACGGCGACCATGCTCAAGGCCGAACAGGAGGGCATCACGCCCGAAGCCCTGATCGAGCGTGTGCGTGCCGAGCATGTGCAGGATTTTCAGGGTTTCCTGATCGCACATGACAACTACTACTCGACGCACTCCGACGAGAACCAGCGCCACGTCGAGGAGATCTATCGCAAGCTCGACACGCGCGGCTACATCTTTACCAAGTCTGTCGAGCAGCTCTATGATCCGGAACGCGGTTTGTTTCTGGCCGACCGCTTCGTCAAGGGCATCTGTCCGAGCTGCGGCGCCGATGACCAGTACGGCGACAACTGCGAACAGTGCGGCGCCACCTACGAAGCCACCGAGCTGAAATCGCCGCGCTCAACGATCTCCGGCGCCACGCCGGTTCTGAAGAGCTCCGAACACTACTTTTTCGACCTGCCGCAGTTCGCCGACATGCTGCGCACCTGGACCCGCAGCGGCACGCTGCAACCTGAGGTGGCCAACAAACTTGCCGAGTGGCTCGATGGTGGACTGCGCGCCTGGGACATCAGCCGTGATGCGCCCTACTTCGGCTTTTTGATTCCAGGCACCACCGACAAGTATTTCTATGTCTGGATGGATGCCCCGATCGGCTACATGGCGAGCTTTGACAACCTGTGTCAGCGCAGCAACGAGCTGAATTTCGATGACTACTGGGCGGAAGGCTCTGACGCCGAGGTGCACCACTTCATTGGCAAGGACATCATCAATTTTCATGCCCTGTTCTGGCCTGCCGTGCTGGAAGGCTCCGATCACCGCAAGCCGACCCGCATACACACGCACGGCTTCGTTACCGTTGACGGCACCAAGATGTCGAAGTCGCGTGGCACTTTCATCAATGCCGCCACCTACCTCGAGCACCTGACGCCGGAGTATCTGCGCTATTACTACGCCAGCAAACTCAATGGCACGGTCGATGATGTCGACATCAGTCTGGACGATTTCGTCCAGCGCGTGAACTCGGACCTGGTCGGCAAGGTCGTCAACATCGCCAGCCGCTGCGCCGGGTTTATCCAGAAAGGCAGCGACGGCCGGCTTGGCAGCCACATACACGACGAAGCGCTGTGGCTGGACTTCCGCAAGGCCGTAGAGCCGATCGCGGCGCATTACGAGAAAGGCAACTTTGCGCGTGCCGTGCGCGAGATTGCCGCACTGGCCGATCGAGCCAATCAGTACATAGCCGGCCATGCGCCCTGGACGCTGGCCAAGGATCCGGCCAATGCACAGCTGGTCCAGGACATCTGCACCCAGGGCCTCAACCTGTTCCGGGTACTCATTGGCCTGCTCAAGCCGATCCTGCCGGCCACAGCGGAGAAGAGCGAAGCCTTCCTGAACATACCGCCGCTGACCTGGCCCCACCTGGAAGATTTCCTGGTGGAACACCGGATCAACAGCTTCCAGCCTCTGCTGACGCGGCTCGAACGCAAGCAGCTTGATGCACTGATCGAGGCATCCAGAGAGACCGCAGCACCGGCCAGTGCCGACGGTGGCACACCAGATGCTGAGGACACCTCGACGCTGATCGACTTCGACACCTTCGCCCAGGTCGATCTGCGCGTTGCCCGGATCGTGGCGGCGGAAACCATCGACGGCGCCGACAAGTTGCTGCGCCTGCAGCTTGATCTGGGCGGCGACCAGTGCCAGGTGCTCGCCGGCATCAAGCCAGCCTATCCGGATCCGCAGGCTCTGGTCGGCCGGCTGACGGTGGTCGTGGCCAACCTGAAACCGCGCAAGATGAAGTTTGGCGAGAGTCAGGGCATGGTGCTCGCTGCAGGTCCGGGCGGAAAGGATCTGTTCCTGCTGTCTCCGGACAGTGGCGCAGAACCGGGCATGCCGGTGCAGTGACGGCCTGCGCTGTCCAAGCCGGTCACCCGAAACATGGAGAGGGCCGATGCTGGATCTGCTGCTACTACTGATCGGCGCGATCCTGATCAACAACTTCGTGCTGGTGCAGTTCCTGGGGCTGTGCCCCTTCACCGGCGTGTCGCGCTCGTTCGAAAACGCCGTAGCAATGAGCACGGCCACCGCTTTCGTTCTGACCCTGGCCGCAGCAGTGAGCCATGTGCTGTATCACGCGGTGCTGGTGCCGCTGGACCTGGCATATCTGCGCATCATTGCGTTCATCGTTGTCATAGCGGCGCTGGTACAGCTGACGGAACTCTATGTCCGGGCCACCAGCCCGGTGCTGTATCAGGCACTCGGCATTTACCTGCCGCTGATCACCACCAACTGTGCCGTGCTCGGGCTGGCGCTGCTTGCCTTGAATCTCGAGCTCAGTTTCGTCGCCACTCTGGTCTACGCCTGTGGCGCCGCGCTGGGGTTCAGCCTGGTACTGGCCCTGTTCGCCGCGTTGCGGGAGCAGCTGGTGGAAGAGCGCCTGCCCAGAGCCTTTCGTGGAGCGCCCATCACGCTTATCACGGCCGGCCTGATGTCGCTGGGGTTTATGGGCTTTCAGGGCATGGGAGGTTGACGTGCTGGCTGCGACACTGACGCTGGCCCTGATCGGACTGACACTGGGCTTGATGCTGAGCCTGGCGCACCGGCGCTGGCCGCCCAACGAATCCGAGCTGGTGCAGGCCATCGACGCCCGGCTGCCGCAGACGCAGTGCGCGCAATGTGGCTACCCCGGTTGCCTGCCCTATGCCCGCGCCATTGCCAATGGTGAAGCCATAAACAAGTGCCCGCCTGGCGGCGACGAGACCATTAACGCGCTGGCCAGGCTGCTTGGCCGTGAGGCGCTGCCACTTGACGGCAGCCTGAAGCCGGCACCCAACCAGGTGGCGGTGATCGATGAAAGCCGCTGCATTGGCTGTGCGCGCTGCCTGCCGGCCTGCCCGGTCGACGCCATCGTTGGTGCGCCACGCCAGATGCATACGGTGATTGAAGCGCAGTGCACGGGCTGCGAGCTGTGCCTGCCACCCTGTCCGGTGGACTGCATTGAACTGGTTCCGACCACGCAGCTGAGCGAGGCCTGGACATGGCCGAAACCCTGAGACAGCACCATCAGGCCAGACCGGCGCCCTATGACTTTACCGGTGGACTGCGCGTGCCCGGCGCGCGGCGCACGCGTGGCCAGCCGGTTCAGCAGGCGCCGCTGGCCCAGTGGTACCGGCTACCACTGCACCATGGCACGCACAGGCTGCGCGCCCGGGTTCAAGCCGGTGACCAGGTTAAACGCGGCGATCTGCTCGCAGACGGCGAAGTCTGCCTGCACGCACCGACCTCCGGCACCATTCACGGGATATTTCAGGGTCCGGCCCTGCATCCGGCGGCAACCAGCGTACCCACGCTGCACCTGCAGGCGGACGGCCAGGATCTGCAGCGGCGTACTGAGCCGCCCCGGCTGCCGACGGCACCGGCTGAGCGCGCCCTCGCCCTGCAACAGCTGCTGCACCATTGCGGCATCGTTGGGCTTGGCGGTGCCGGTTATCCGGCCTGGCGCAAGCTGTCGAAGGCACTGACACAGCAGCAGTCCGGCATCCACGCACTGATCATCAACGCCGTGGAGTCAGAGCCGGAGATCTGTTCCGATGAAGCCCTGTTGCGGGACGATGCGGACGGGGTCATCGACGGTGCCGCCAGACTCTGCCGTCTGCTGGGCATCGGGCAGTGCCTGGTGGCTCTGGCCCAGGACAACCACGACGGACTCAATGCACTGCAGGGGGCGCTCAGCCGCCGTCCTGATGGCGATCCGGCGTTCAGCCTGTGGCTGGTTGGCGACAAGTATCCCGCCGGCTCAGAGCGGCAGCTGATCCAGAGCCTGACGGGCATCCAGCTGACCGGTAGCGCGCACCCAACTGATATCGGATACCTGTGCCACAACCCCGGCACCCTGCATGCCATGCAGCGGGCGCTGACACAGGGGCGACCGCTGACTGCGCGCCTGCTGACCATCACAGGTCCGGCGGTGGCTGAGCCCTGGCATGGCTGGGTGCGCATCGGCCATCCACTGCAGGCATTGCTGACGGACCTCGGTATCGCCTGGCCACAAGGATGTGAGCTGCTGCATGGCTGCAGCCTGACCGGCTGGCCATTGCACCCCGATGCTGTGGTTGGCAAAGAGAGCTATGGCCTGATATTGCGCGAACGGCCAGCACCACCGACTTTGCCCTGTATCCGTTGCAGCGCCTGTACAGACATCTGCCCGGCGGGCATCGACCCGCAAACAATGTGGCAGTACAGCGATCCCTGGCACCCGGACATCCTGGACAAAGCCGGCCTGGACGACTGCCTGAAGTGTGGCGCCTGCGACCTTGTCTGCCCCAGCGCGCTGCCGCTGACGGCTCGTTTTCGCTGGGCACAGACTGAGCGCTGGCAGGCGCGCGAAGTTGACCAGCGCGCAGCGCTTGCCAGGCAGCGCTACGAACGCCACCAGCA
This sequence comes from Pseudomonadales bacterium, assembly GCA_007128525.1. GTDB lineage: Bacteria > Pseudomonadota > Gammaproteobacteria > Pseudomonadales > Azotimanducaceae > SKXG01. The sequence goes on from SKXG01000008.1 coordinate 17,252, forward strand.
AAGACTGGCAGCAGCAGACGCAGCCGCAAGGCAGCGCCGCGAAGCCCGCCTTGAACGCCTCGGCAAGCGGCGGCCGGAAGACTGGCTGGACTGATGCGCACCGTCGCTCGATCCCTGCTGCCACTCGCCGGACCACAGCCGCCCGGCACTGCGCACATCATGCGGTTGGTATTGCTGGCCATGGCCCCGGGCATGCTGCTGCAGACGCTGTTCCTGGGCCCGGCTTACCTCATCAACCTCGGCGTCGCCTTACTGACCGCGCTTGCCGTGGAGCGCCTGGTAAACCGAGCCCGCGGTGTGTCCTGGCCCGGTGGGCTGGGTGATGGCAGCGCCCTGGTCACCGCGGCCCTGGTGGTCATGGCGGCGCCGCCGGCAGTGTCACCGGTGATCATTGCGGCCGGCACTGCCCTGGGCCTGCTGCTCGGCAAGCACATCTACGGCGGCCTCGGGAACAATCCCTTCAATCCCGCGATGGTGGGTTATGCCATCATCCTGATTTCGTTTCCCGAAACCATGGCCCATTGGCCGGCGCCACCCGGCACCGGCGTCGATGCCCTGAGCGGGGCAACGGCACTGGAAGTCATGAATCATCGCGATGGCATCACAGTGGCCGACCTGTATCAGCAAAGCCCGTTACTCGGCCAGCTCGGGGGCGCTTACTGGGAGTGGATCAACCTGGCCTACGCCGCAGGCGGCGTATTCTTGATCTGGCGGCGCCTGATCGACTGGCGTATTCCCGCCATGTTGCTGGGCACGCTGGGCCTGCTCAGCGCCCTGTATTATGACAGCGGCAGTTCCGCCAGCCTCGGTTCACCTTCGTTTCACTGGCTCAGCGGCGGTATCATGCTGGCCGCCTTTTTCGTTGCCACAGACCCGGTATCCAGTCCAACCCAACGCCAGGCCCGGCTGATCTACGCGGCCCTGATCGGCAGCCTGATCTTTGTCATTCGCAGCTGGGGCGCATATCCGGATGGCATTGCTTTCGCCATTCTACTGGCCAATGCCTGCACCCCGGCGCTGGATCGACTGGTGCGTCGCAACGCGACGGCAGGCCAGATCGCCCCTCAGGCAGGCGGTCAGATCCGTACCCAATCATCAGATGAGGATGTCCGATGACAGACATGGAGCAGCGCGAGAAGCGCATCATTGCCATCGTTCGCAACACCTGGCCTCTGGCCTTTCTGGCATTGGTCATCGGCCTGGCGCTGGCGCTGTTGCATGAAGTTACAGAGCGACGCATTGAGGCCAATGAAGCCGCCCAGCAGCGCCAGCAGCTCGCCCGACTGCTGCAGCTGGAAGATGCCGCACTGGAAGGCCTGACTCTGCCCGACCGTCTGCCGGAAACCTTTTCCTTGTGCGTTGCGGTCAATGGCGCGCAGCAACGCTTTGCGGTTGGTCGCGGACAGGTCGGCGGCTACGCCGGCAGCATTGAGTTCATCACAGCCATCGACCAGCAGTCTGAGCTTCGGGGCGTGGAGATTCTGCGCCATCAGGAAACTCCAGGACTGGGTGACAAGATCGAAACCGGCAAGTCGGACTGGCTGGCGCAGTTTCAGGGGCGCAGTGCCGTTGGCGACGCAGCGCCCTGGCGACTGCGCGATGACGGCGGTGATGTGGACGGCCTGAGCGGTGCCACCGTGACAGCGCGCGCACTGACACGTGGACTGTCCGATACGGCCGCCCGGCTGTCCGGCACAGACCTGACACACTGCGACTTTGCCCTGAGCTCCGATGACGCGGCGCATGATCACTGAAGGCATGCAAAACCAGTCGGTGGCCACTCATGCCGCCGATGCCATCTGGCGGCGGAATATCGTCTGGGCACAGCTGCTGGGGCTGTGCCCGCTGCTGGCGGTAAGCAGCACCACCGTCAATGCGTTGGGGCTGGCCATCGCCAGCCTGTTCGTGCTGACCGGAGCCAACCTGTGCGTATCACTGATCGGTCCGCGCATGCCGGCCCATCTGCGTCTGCCGGCCTACATGCTGGTTATCGCAAGCTTCACCACGGCCGCCATGCTGCTGATGCAGGCCTTCGCTTTCGAGCTGTACCTGCGCATCGCGCTGTTCGTGCAGATTATCGTTACCAACTGCGTGATTCTGGCGCGCGCTGAACAGTTTGCCAGCCGCAGCGGCCCGCTGCGTGCACTGGCTGACGGCATCGCGACAGGATTGGGATTCGGGCTGGCGCTGCTCAGCCTGGGCATGGCGCGCGAAGTGCTTGGCCAGGGCACGTTGTTCGCCGGCATGGAGCTGCTGTTCGGGCCAGCCGCAGCTGCATGGCAGATCACTGTCAGCGCAGACCCGGCGCTGTTGCTGGCAGCACTGCCACCCGGCGCTTTCATCGCCGCCGGACTGCTGATCGCGTTGCGCAACGCGCTGGCCGGTGAACACCAGTGAACGATGCAGCCTATCCTGTACCTGACAGATGACCTGAAGACCGGATCACGATGAACAAAGCGAAAAGAACCGAAATTTTTCAGCGCCTGAAAGCGGCCAACCCGAAACCGACCACCGAGCTCAAGTACGACTCACCATTCGAGCTGCTGATTGCCGTGATCCTGTCCGCGCAGGCCACAGACGTCAGCGTCAATCAGGCCACCCGCACCC
>SKXG01000255.1 GCA_007128525.1 Pseudomonadales bacterium
GGCTCAATACCACCCACAACAGCGTCATTGGCGACCTCATGGCGCCACCGCACTGAGGGCCAACGCATCCAGAACCCGTGCACGTCCGAGCCGGGCTTGCGCAAGATATTGCGCCGCCTGTTCTGACTCCTGTTCCAGCCGCTGCTGTAGCGCCGTTGCCAAAACCTGCTCACGCTGCAAACGGGCATCCGCCAGGCGGGTCTGCAATGCCGCGACACGTGCCAGCAAGGCCTGAAAGTCCGCGCCAACGCCCGCTTGAAAGTCGGCTTCAGCCGCGGCAATGAATGCCAGACGGTTTTCGATATCAGCCTGCAGCGCGCGCAGTCCGGCACGCTCGTTACGAAACGCCTGAATAAGCACCGGCTGCTGTTCCTGCAACGCCCACACCAGCAGCCCTTCAAGGCGCGCCACTCTGGCCAGCGCGCGTTCCTGCTCGGCATCCGCGAGGCCGGATTCCGCAATGCTGCGCAGACGTGCCAGGCGTTCACGCAACCGTCGCTGCTCGGCATCGGCCAGCGCCACAAACCAGGCCTCATCCGCAGCCGGCCTCTGACTGGCAACCACATCGAGGCGCGAGGACCAGCCTGCCAGCGCATCACCTTGCTGCGCAGCCTGCTCGGATAACCGACGCTCTGAGAGGCGCGCAGCCGCCTGGCCAGACCGCCGCTGCTGCTCTGCTGCCACCTCAGACCAGGACGTCAGTTGCTCCGGCAGCCCGGCAAGCCAGCGGCTGGCGGCGCTGAGTTCCCGCCACTCCTGGACCAGACTCTGCAATCCGGGTTCAGACAACCAGGACAGCAACTGCACATGGCCGAGTCTGTCCTGCCAGTCGCGAAACGTCTGCGCCGACCCGTTGGTCAATCCGGATAGCAGCACCGCCATCGTCTGCGGCGTCTTCAGCTCATGCTGCAGTGCGTTTAACTGTTCAATGCGCGCAACCAGGGCTGTTTCGGCACGCTCGTAGGCTGCCACGGCCTCGGGCCGCTGTTGCTGCTGCTCCAGAACCAGCGGCAGTGCAAGTCGCGCCAGCATGTGCGGTGCCTGCCATTGCCCCGAGTCCTGCAGGTGGCGCCATATATCGGCCGCCACATCGGGGGCATCAAGACGCATGGCAAGCTGCGCATAGTGAGAGAGCGCCGCATCGCGGTAACGGCCTTCACCCGGCAACAGCGCTTGAAATGCCTCAAGCGGTCCATCACCACGGCGGCCGGGTAATGTCGTCAGCAGTTCCGGGGCATCCCGCACCAGCAATGCCGCGCTCAGTGCGGCGCGCTGGCGCAGATCGCGGTTTATATCGTCTTCGGGATGGGTACGACTCAGCGCCAGCAGGTGTTCTAGCGCCGGCTCGGCGTGTCCGGCCCGATGTTGGGCGACGGCAAGGTTAAAGCGACCGTAGGCAGCCAGTTCATGATCTTCGGGTATGCGCTGCACCCACGCATCCGCTTTGCCAAGCTGCTGCTGATGGATCGCCAGCTCGGCCTGCATGAAGGCGACTTCCGGGTGCAGTTCACGGCGTCGGAGTCGACCATCAGGTGATGCCAGATTGGCGAGCTGTCCGGCCAGTTGTTCGTAGTCACCGCGACGCAAATACTCGCGCGAGAGGTGAAAGCTCAGGCGCTGGCGGTCCAACTCTGAGAGCTGGCTGTCATCAAGCAGCGCAAAGCGTTCATCGGCAAACCGGTACATGCCCTGGGCGAAGGCGAAACTGCCTTCCGCCATCGTATAGCGAACCGGCGCTTGTGCGCGCCAGCCGCGCTGCTCTGCCTGCAGCGCCAGCACCAGCGCCTGCTGATAATCCTGCTGGTAATAGGCGTACAGCAGGCGGCCATAGTGCAGCTCCTGAATGTCAGGACCGCCCTCCAGCAGGACAGCGCAGCTGAGCAACCACTCACAGAGCCACGACTTCATCGCCACCCCCAGACACCGTCGCTATCGGCAAGGGCGCAGTTGGCAATGGCTGCCCCGGCCACACATCAGGGTGCGGCCCGAGCGATGAACCTGGGCTGCAGACCAGCCGGGTCGTCCTGTATGCGCAGCTCTACGTAGACAGGTTCAAAGCTCTTCTCGAACGCAACGCTGGTCGCGCGTCGATAATCACGGCCCTGCGGACCCTTGCCGGTAAACACGGCGCTCAGCTCATGACTGCCCTGGCGCAAGTTGCCCAGATACAGGCGCTGCACACCACCGCGATGCAGCGCCTCAACCTGACGGTCGGTATACAGATAGTGCGTCACCTCTCTGCCGTTGATGTGCAGGGTCACAGAATCGAGCTGGAAGAATGTGCCGACATCAACGGCGAGGTACACGGCCACCTGGGCGCTCGCGGGATAGAGCAGATCTTCTTCCAAAATGGCGAGATCACGCCGCAGTTCGATCAAGCCGCGGCGTATGTCCTCCATGTCCTCTGCCAGCGATGGCGTATCCGCCCGGCTCAGCGTCGGTAGGGTCAACACCAACAGCATCAAAATCAGGCTCGCCGTGATCCCTTGCCGGAATCTGTTGTGCTTGACGACCACGTTACTTACTCCCGAATCAGGCGCTGAATGACATCGAGATAGCTGGCTTCATCGCCCGGCTTGTAGCCCAGGTGCACATAACGCACGACACCATTGCGATCGAGTACAACTGAGCTGGGCATGGCCGACACATCGTAGAGCGCACTGACCTTCTGATCCTGATCGATCAGAATCGGAAAGTTGACTCCGGTCTGCTGTACCAGCCCCTGCGCGAGTCGCTTATCGCCTTCGACATTGACCCCCAACACCACGAAACCGGCGTCCTGATAACGCTGATGCATGCGATCCAGCAGTGGCATTTCCTGGCGGCACGGGCCACACCAGCTCGCCCAGAAATTGACCAGCACCACCTGCCCACGCTGCTCCTGCAGGCGCAGGTTGCCGCCATCGAGCATCGGCAGCGTAAAGTCGGGTGCGGGATCATCGACTTCGACAGCCCGGACCGCCCAGGCGGCGGTGGCAGGCAGCATCAGCACCAGCGTCAACAGCAGATTCAAGGCTTTCATAGGACCCGGTCCATGTTCTGTTCGGAAAGTTTTGCGTTATCGCAAGTTAGTCGAGGCGGGGTGACCAAACCGGGTGTTGATTCACAGAACGCCTGTGGTCTGTGCCATGCGTGGGCCTGGCGTCCCAGGATTGAGAAAGGCGTCAAGCGTCTTCGGCAGCGCTGCCCAGACCGCTCGACAGATACACCTGCCCGTCCGCACCGATGATCACCGCATCGAATTCCGGCAAAGACTCGATCAAGGCGAGGCCCGCTTCCGGCCCCAGCACAAAGATGGCCGTCGACAGGGCGTCGGTATCAGTCGCATTTGGCCCCAGGACGGTAGCACTGCGCACTGCCGCCGCGGAGCGTCCGGTTTCGGGGTTCAGAATGTGATGGTGGCGGTTGCCGTCGGCATCATCAAAATAGCGTTCATAGTCACCGGATGTTGAAATGGCAGTGTCGATCAGCGGCAGCAGCGCGACCTTCCGGTCGGGATTGCGCGGGTCACGAATACCAACCGTCCAGGGCCGCCCGCGCCGGTCTCCCAGGATTCGGGTGTCGCCGCCGGCTGCGACCATCGCCGTCTCGACGCCCCGGGCACGCAGCAGATCGATGGCGTTGTCCACGGCATGTCCTTTGCCGATGCCGCCGAGATCCACCACCACATCCGGATGACCATAGCTGACCGTCCCAGCCTCAACATCGAGCTGCAGATGCCGGTAGTCGATGGCAGGCAACAGTTCAGCCAGCTGTGTTGAATCCGGACGCTCACCGGCACGGTAGTCATACAGGTGGCCGGCAGATGCAAAGGTCACATCGAAAGCGCCATCGCTGGCCTGCGAATGGTGTACGGCGCGCTCTAACAGCGACAGCATCTCGGCACTGACCGCAACGGGTCTGTCGGCGGCCTCCCGGTTCATCTTCGACAGCTCGCTGTCCGGACGGTACGGGCTCATCAGCGCATCAATGCGGTGCATTTCGTCAATGACCGCGGACGCAGCGGCTTTCGCCACGTCGGCGTCTGGATGCCAGACCTCGACCCGGATACTGGTGCCCATAATGGCCGCATCACGCTGATACCAGTCTGCCTGCGCTACCGAACTGACCAGCATCCCGATCAGGCCGACAATGGCGATAACCAGCGACCAAAGGGGTCGCCTGATCCGGTCGAGCACGGATGCTGCACGAGTGATGTTCATTGGCTGTCCCTGCCAAGGCCTGTCACTATGATCGTCGGCCACGCTTGAAAAGCCATGACCAAGGCCGCATTTTTATTCGACAGCAGTCACGAGCAACGCAGTATGACGGCAGACACACCGACATTACCGGTCCTGCCACTGAAGAACACAGTGGTTTATCCGGCCCTCGTCACCCCACTGGCCGTCGGCCGGCGGGGGTCACTGGCCGCCGTGCGTGCCGCCTCCGAAGCCGATCAGCAACTGATCGCTGTCGCGCAGAAAGACCCCCAGGTGGAAGATCCGGGCCCGAGTGACCTGTATGAGATCGGCACACTGGTGTCGCTCAAGCGCCTCGAACGCCGGGAAGGCAGCAGCCAGGTCATCGTGCAGGGCCTGCAACGGGTACGGCTTCTGACGCCAGCACAGCAGCAACCCTATTTGCGCATGCACTACGAACCACTGCCGAACCTGACTGTTGACGAAGAAGATGCCCGCGTCGATGCCCTGCTGCGGGAGAACCAGGACACTGCGCGCCGGATCGCCCTACTGTTCGATCCGGAAAACGGCGAGCAGGTGTTCAAGCAGCTGATTGGCAGCATCAGCGATCCGGTTGTGCAGATGTATCGCATGGCATCGCTGGCCAACCTGGAGCTGGAGCACGAACAGGCCATTCTCGCCGCCTCCAGCACCCTGAACCTCTTAAAGCGCCTGCATGAGACCCTCAATCGTGAGCTGAGCGTCAATGAACTCAGGCGCGAGATCGCCGAGCAGGCCAAGCAGGACATCGACAAACAGCAGCGCGAACACCTGCTGCGTCAGCAAAAGCGCGCCATTGAGCAAGCCCTGGGTGAAGGCGAAGGCAATACTGAAGACCTGGCGGAACTGCGCGAGCAGCTCGACCAGGCCGACTTGCCGGAGACGGTGCGCAAGGAAGCCGACCGCGAAATGAAGCGCCTGGCGCGGATGTCTCCGAATGCGGCCGACTACCAGGTCATGCGCAGCTATCTCGAGCTGGTTGCGGAACTGCCGTGGAACAAGAAAACCGATGACACGCTCGATCTCAAGCACGCAAAGACGGTACTGGACGAAGACCACTACGGCCTTGAAGACATCAAAGACCGCATCCTCGAAAGCCTGGCTGTGCTGCAACTGAACCCGGATGCCAAAGCGCCGATCCTGTGCCTGGTCGGACCGCCCGGCGTGGGCAAGACTTCGCTGGGCCAGTCGATCGCCCGCGCCATGGGCAGGGCATTCGAGCGCCTGAGTCTCGGCGGCCTGCATGACGAGGCCGAGTTGCGTGGCCACCGGCGCACCTATATCGGCGCCATGCCCGGGCGCATCATCCAGGCAATACGTCGGTCCGGTGTCAGCAATCCGCTGCTGATGCTTGATGAGATCGACAAGCTCGGCCGCGACTTCCGTGGCGACCCGGCCGCCGCATTGATGGAAATCCTCGATCCGGCACAGAACAAGGATTTCCGCGACAACTTCCTGAACCTGCCCTTTGATTTGTCGAAGGTCTTCTTCATCACCACGGCGAACACGCTGGAAGGTATCCCGCGTCCGCTGCTGGACCGGATGGAGACGCTGGAACTGAGCGGTTACAGCGACCTGGAAAAAACCCAGATCGCACGCCTGTACCTGATTCCACGCCAGCAACACGAAGCCGGGCTGGAACCGGCCCAGCTTGAGATCAGCGATACGGCCCTGAACACACTGATCCGCCGTTACACGCGAGAAGCCGGTGTCCGCGGGCTGGAGCGGGTCATCGGCCGGCTGGCACGAAAGCGCGCGCTGCAGGCTCTGACCTCGGATGCGGCGCTGCCGCTGATTGATGCCGCGCTGGTGGAAGAGTTGCTGGGCCCCGCCCGCTATCCCAGTGACAGTGCCCGATCCGACCTGCCGCCCGGCGTGGCCGCCGGACTGGCATGGACCGAGGCCGGCGGCGATGTGCTGTATGTCGAAGCATCGCTGACGGCCAAGGACGAAAAGGTGACGCTGACC